>JACZIY010000391.1 GCA_014860845.1 Anaerolineaceae bacterium | reverse complement strand
TGCGATCATTGTTGAGCGGACTGCGGATGGATTGCTTGCACCAGATACTTACACCCTTCCAGCACCTGGAATTGGTGTCTGGCAGCCCAATGTGATGCCAGATGGGACAGTCGTTCCGCCCATGGATCCCTGGATGGCGCAATTACAGCCATTTTTGCGTTTGACATCGGATCAATATCGCCCACCAGCGCCATATGATCTCATAAGCCCTGAATATGCAACCGATTTAAATGAAGTTAAGGAAATCGGAGGCGCAGGCAGTTTAGTTCGGACACCTGAGCAAACTGAGATTGCTACATTCTGGACAGATAATATGGTCATCATGACCAACGCTGCCTATCGACAGGTTGCAGAAAGTCGTGGCTTGAACCTGATTGAGACCGCACGCCTGATGGCAATGGGCAATATGGTTGCCACAGATAGCCTAATATTTACTTTTGATTCCAAATATTTTTATAACTTCTGGAGGCCAGTCGCGGCTATTCGAAATGCAGACGTTGATGGTAATGATGCCACTAATGGCGATGCAACCTGGATGCCTGCACTGCCAACACCAAACTTCCCTGAATATGTAGCTGGCCATGGTTCGTTTGTATCCTCACAGGCAGAACTTTTCACTCAACTGTTTGGACCGCAGATTGAACTTGACCTTTCGAGTAGAGTAACAGGTACTACCCGTCATTTTGCTACTGCAGCAGATATGAGAACTGAGATTATCAACGCCAGAACCTGGGGTGGGATGCACTTCCGTACTTCCAGTGTGTTGGCTGTTCAAACTGGTCAACAACTCGTGTTGGATGCAGTATTATCAAATTTCCTTGCTGATCCAGTTTCTGATACTGGCGTGCATGCTACGGTAGCTGGTGGCATTCGCAAGTTTGTGGATACATTACCAGGTTTAGGCGCAGGGAATGCTAATAATTTAGGTCAGTATTTACCTGTAGCTGCTCCGGATATAACCACTTATCCTGGGTCGGATTATTACGAAATTGCAGTTGTGCAATACGAAGAACAGTTGCACTCCGATTTACCCCCAACCCTTTTACGTGGTTATGTACAACTTTCAACAGATGTTGTTCCTGGTGATCTGGTGCCATTGAGCAATGTACTACTTAATGGAATAGTTGTACCAACCGGATTTAATGGGGTCACTCCTCCCCACTATCTGGGACCCACCATTATTGCTGAAAAAGATAGACCCATTCGCATCAAGTTTTACAACTTGCTACCGACCGGTGTGGATGGCAATCTATTCATCCCGGTTGACACTACCGTCATGGGTTCTGGCATGGGTCAATTTGCAGATATGACCATGGATACAAATCCACAGGTTCCCATGTGCGACATGGAAGTAATTACAGCCGATTGTTACACCGAGAACCGCGCTACTCTGCATTTGCATGGTGGAATCTCCCCCTGGATCAGTGATGGTACCCCCCACCAATGGATTACTCCAGCCGGAGAGAACACCCCTTATCCTCAGGGTGTCAGTGTGGAACCAGTTCCAGATATGACTGATTCTGGTGATCCCAATGATGGTGTCATGACTTTCTATTACACCAACCAACAAAGTGCCCGTTTGATGTTCTACCATGACCATGCCTGGGGTATCACCCGCTTGAACGTGTATGCTGGTGAAGCTGCACCTTACATCATCACCGATGCAACTGAACAGGCTTTAGTAGGTGGTGGCCTGATCCCTGGTGCCGATAGCACCATCCCGTTGGTCATTCAGGATAAAACCTTTGTGCCAAGTGTTGTTCAGATCGCTGAACAAGACGAAACCTGGAATTTCAACCGCTGGGGCAGTACCGGAGACCTGTGGTTACCACATGTTTATTCCCCTGCGCAAAACCCTGGTGATGTTTCTGGTGTCAACCAATTTGGACGTTGGGCATACGGTCCCTGGTTCTGGCCACCAACGATTGGTGTTGAAAATGGACCGATTCCCAATCCTTATTATGATATTAACTGTGATCCGGAAGTTCAATGGTGTGAACCTCCATTGATGCCTGGTGTTCCTTTCAACTCCATGGGTATGGAAGCTTTCATGGACACCCCCGTGGTGAATGGAACAGCTTACCCAACCCTGGAAGTTGATCCAAAATCCTACCGCTTCAGAATTCTAAACGCAGCCAATGACCGCTTCTTCAACCTTTCTCTCTACAAGGCGATTGATGCTGCAGGTAATTTATGTGACCTTAGCGTAAATCCAACTCCTGCACCTGAATCAACCGGTGTAGCCTGTACAGAAGTTGCTTTAGCGGACGTTGCTGCTGCCCTGGCAGATCCAACCGTCTTCCCCACTCCTGCTGGAAACGAAGGCCCTGAGTGGATACAGATCGGTACGGAAGGTGGTTTCTTACCTGCTCCTGCTGTGTTCCCTGCCCATCCCACAACCTGGGTAAATGATCCAACCGTGTTCAACGCTGGAAATGTAGACCTGCATTCACTGTTGATTGCACCAGCTGAGCGTGCAGATGTAGTCGTTGACTTCTCGGCTTTTGCTGGACAGACGTTGATCCTCTACAATGACGCCCCAGCTGCTTTCCCGGCACGTGACCCACGCTATGATTACTACACTGGCAATGGTG
>JACZIY010000390.1 GCA_014860845.1 Anaerolineaceae bacterium | reverse complement strand
ATACACGAATATTTTGAAATTCCTCCGCTTATTTCACTGGCCGGAATTTGCACCCATAAGCTGCCGGCTTACCCACCATCGTCCAGGATAACCTTTCAACCGTATTCCACCAAATCCTTGGCACTTCATACCATCGTGCATCTGCCACATCCTTAGGAATATCTGGATCAGGAGCAGTACCACGTGCAATAAACCCATCTGGGTGAATCCCAACATCGGTATAAACGAATGAATAGATGGGACCCAGAGCGACCAGTGATAGCATCATTCCCCAACCACACCGGGTAGGTTCAACCGTTTTTGCGGCATCAATCCGGTCGGCAATAAAATCGAAGTAGGTCATCCCCTTAGGAACCTGGGGAACCTGCATGGGCTGGTTGCCCTTGTAGGCAACGAACAAGATGCTGGAACAAATTGCCAGGATAACAGCAGTCTTGATAACACTCCCAATCAATTTAAGAAACATTCCGATGAATTTCATTTTCTCCTTCATTTCCTTTATCTATCTGATACTGATCTTCTGGTCGGACTCTCTCTCGTAGGACCCGGTTATAACGAATTTCCTCCCGATACATTCGGTCAAGGGCAACCTCAATCACATCGCTTTCACTCCGTCCCATCACGCTTGCCATTGCTCTTAATTGACTCACGCCTTCAGGACTTATTCGAAAAGATCGTACTGGTTTACTGTCAGAATTTGTTTTCGGCATGCTCATTTTCCTTATCGGTTAGCTTATCTATAATGTAATACTCTAGTATTTCTTTGTCAAGTTAAAAACCCGCTTTTTTCGAAAATTCATTGAATCTGACCCCCTAGGATAAAGGGTTTCCTCTTGCTATGATTGGAGTTACAACCAAATATCTGTTCGGTCGCTGATAATCATCAGCTGTTCCACATAATCCTTGGAGCGACCATCACGTCTTTCCTGTTTGCACCTTTCTTCAAGTGCATACAAGAATTGAAGACTTGATTGGTCGCTTTTGTTTTACCCAACTTTTGAACCCGCATATCGGGAAAGGAGAAAAATTGAAAGAAATTCCAGTCTCAAAACGCAACCTGATTGTTGCAGTCATCCTGGCCGTGGTCATCGCTGTAGGAATCCTGGTGATCGAAAACTGGCCTCTTCATACGGAGCAAGGTTCAACAGCATCAACCAATGAAGACAGTCTGGTTTCTGCTGCAGCTGTCACTGCCATTGAAAAAGTTTTCCAGGTGAACTACCAGGAAGGAAAAGATGTCTGGCTCAATCGCATTTGCGAGCTCAGCACACCCGCTGGATGTGAGGTGTTTTCAGCCGGCGCGGATCGTATGTGGAAAAAATATGTGGATGCCAAGTCTGTGGTCACCGCTGCCACGCAGGCAGTGGATAAGGTAGCAGACAACGGTTCCGAGCAAGTATGGCGGATGACCATAACGCTATCTTCCCCTCT
>JACZIY010000389.1 GCA_014860845.1 Anaerolineaceae bacterium | reverse complement strand
ATGTAGCGCATGCGCTTACAACCCAGGGAATGGCGCTTAAACAAGGTTGTGGTGTTGCTGACGTTGTCATTGTACCGGTTGCGGATGTACATCGTGGCACTTTATTGGCGATGCAATACGCCGCTCGTCTTTCAAAAGATGTCCGAGTTCTGACAGTGTTTACAGATGAAAATAGTAAAAATCGCTTTGAAAAACGTTGGAAACGCTTCAGTGAAATCACGGAAGGTTTGCAATTGATAAAAATTGAATATGATTATCGGGATATTCTCAAACCCATCATAAATTATATTAAAAATGTCAATGATCAAGAATTCAAAGATCAATTGACAACCGTTGTAGTTCCCGAGTTCATCCCGGAAAGCAAGTGGGCGTCCTGGTTACATAACCAGACTGCTTCAAGGTTGCGTAATCTTTTGCGTGATGACAAGGATATTGTTTTGATCGAAGTACCATTCCATGTCGATGATAATATCAGCCAATTAATTGAGGAAGAAACTCCCATTAATGGTGAAAGTACCAATGGTGATGAAATCATAGAGACTCTTATCATGGTCAGCAATGATGATCAGATTAACATGAAAAAGAATACAGATATCAATATAAGAGATTCAGAGGATGACGCTTCCTCATCTAAAGAAGGCACCATCGACTTAAAAGATTAATCGAATTCACTTTAGCGTAAATGAGCAGGTAGTGTCAGAAAACCAGTTTTGCCACTACCTTTTTCATTATCACTGAATGGAAACTTACGAACGATGAATTCACAGGCTTTATCACCGGTTGCTGAACATGCCAGCTCCTGTACCGGGTAATCATCCCGTCCAAATAGATAATGTAAACCACCACGGATCAACCCTACCGTATAAAAACAAACCGGTGATGATTTCCCGTGGATACCCCAACAGGCAGCACATTGCTGAATGGTCAGGTGGTAATGACTGGAACTTTCCTCGATTTTGATTTTTTGATCACTGCTCGCCTGCATTAAGTGACTGATCGTTTCCAGACTGACTCGTAATCGCAGTGTGCTTTCTGCATTCTGATGCAGCCAGCGCAACGTCTCTCGGACGACTTCCGTACCCCCAAAACTACTGGCAAAGCTGCGTTTTGCGGATGAATATACCAATGTTTTTAATGCTGTATTTCCAAAGATTTCCTCGACCTGTTGATTAATATTGACCAGAGATTCATATGGAGCGGTTTTTTCATGGCGGGTATTCACAATTTTTCGAACAGAATCCATCCAGCCAGAGCGTTTTAACACCATGATCACACTCTTCTCCCCCACCAGAGCTACCAGTTCGTTCAGGTAGGACAAGAGCACTTTGCCAGAGATATACATATCGCTGTTTGGTATCACGCTCATCCTGTTCCTTTGAAGTATAGGGACTGAAATATTATTCTGCATACACCTGTATCCACAAATTCTCTACTTAGATTATAGAATTTTTTCAGTCCAAATGTCATGTTTTCCCCTTACAACCTGGGAGAATCAAGAATTCCTGAATTAACAATTCTGTAAGGTTCTTACTTTGCAATTATTGTACCAATTTTAAAAGGATAGAGCGCATAAAAGATATCTAAATTTGTTATGCAAACCAGGATGTAATAAATATAGCTTCGTATCAAGCCGCAAGTTCGTTTTCGACAACTTGCATCACTTTTTTTATGACTTCTCCCAGCGGAATCTGGTGTTCAAGGGCAATACTGTGGCAATCTTCATATTCAGGGGCAATTTGAATCACTTTACCATCCTGCCATTTTCGTTTGACTCTGACAGTCCCCCAATCCGTACGGATATTCAGAAAATCCCGATCTGCTTCATAGCGTCGGATTGGATAGACCCTCACGCCAAATGTAGTTGATTCCTGTAATAATAATTTTGCCAGATGCGCTTCCTGCAATTGATTGGCGATGATGGAAATTTTTGTCGCAGGCCGGTTTTTCTTCATAAAGATTGGTTCGTAAGCGACATCCAATGCTCCGGCTGCGAAGCAACGTTCCATTAAGTGTCCATACCACTCAGGATTCATATCATCAATATTGGTTTCAATCACGACGTATTCATGATTGTTCTCTGCCATACTTTCGCCCAGTATCACTCGCAGAATGTTCGGCCATGGGGTATCTTTTGAACCCGCCCCACTCCCCTGACTTTCCAATGTCATCGCAGGTTTCTCAAATTTCGCGAAGGCAGCCAGGAAAGCGGCACCTGTTGGGGTAATCAACTCCAGCTGAGCTGAAAAGGGTCGCATTTGGGCGTTACACGCCTGTAAAAGAGCCATAGTCGCTGGTGCGGGTACCGGCATGGGTCCATGCTGTGTGTCGACTGTCCCTTCACACCAGGGTAATGAGGACGAATACACTTCGTCGATCTGAAAATAATCCAGAGCAGTGCAAATACCCACAATATCGAGAATCGAGTCGGTCGCGCCTACTTCATGGAAATGTACCTCCTCCGGAGCAACACCGTGGACATTCCCTTCAGCAATCGCCAACAACTCAAAGATTTTCAAACTATTTTCTTTCACCCTGGGCAATAATCTACTCTGTGTCAATAATTGGCGAATGTCAGACATGTGGCGGTGATGGATATGCTCATTTTCTGCGGGTTCAAGTTTGATCATAAAATACCCAGCCTTTATGGCAACTTTCATCACCGGATGAAAAGAGAGTTGATACGATTCGGGTAAATCGAGAGACTCAAAAGCGTTTTTTAAAATATCTATGGGTAAGCCAGCATCCAGAAATGCCCCCAGGAGCATATCCCCACTGATTCCAGAAATAGCATCTACATATAAGATTTTCGTCATATCAAACCTTCATTCATACTTCCACTGCGAAACCCTTGTAAATCCAGGGTGACATACAGGAAGCCACAGTTTTTGATTAATCGTACTATTTCTTCCCGATCGGCTAAAACGGATTCCAGGAGATTCACAGGTACTTCGATCCTTGCCACGCTTTCGTGATATCTGACACGTAATTCTGTGAATCCGGAATTCTTCAGGATCTCTTCTGCGCAGGCAACCTGATGTAGACGCTGGTGATTGATTTCAATCCCATAAGGGAATCGGCTCGCCAGGCAGGGTGTGGATGGTTTGTTCCAGATTTGAATGCCCTGCCATTTTGCCAGTTGGCGTACCTCTGCTTTAGTGATCCCCACCTCTGCCAAAGGACTCAAGACGCCCAATTCCAGCAACGCCTGTCTACCCGGCCGATAATCACTGAGATCATCCGCATTGGAACCATCTACCAGATGTGTGATTCCAGACAAATGCGCCTGTTCCTTGATGATCTTCAAGCGTTCCCTTTTACAAAAATAACAACGTTTCGATGGATTGGAACGAATCTCCTCGATTTCCAATTCATCCAACGGGACTCGGAATTGGTCAACACCCAGATTTTCTGCAATCTGCCTGGCATCCTCAACTTCCTGAGGGATTTCCATCGGGGATTCTATGGTGTAAGCGGTGACATTTTTTGTCCCCAAAGCTTGAACAGCCGCAGCGCAAACTAAGGCACTATCCACTCCCCCAGACAATGCAACACCAATCTGACTATAATTCTGCAGCCATTCAATCAGACGCTTCCATTTAAGAAATGTACCTGAATCAGGATCAGTCATGCTAACCTGTACTTGCTAGACTCTGTCGATTGATCAAGGCTGCCTGATAGCCTGCCCCAAAGCCGTTGTCAATATTTACCACTGAGACACCATTGGCGCAGCTATTGAGCATTGCCAGTAACGCAGCCAGGCCATTGAAACTGGCTCCATAACCCACACTGGTTGGCACAGCAATCACAGGTGCGCTCACTAACCCGGCTACCACACTCGGTAAAGCCCCTTCCATGCCTGCTACCACTACAAGTGCTCTGGCAGCATGCAGCAGGTCGATTTTGTCCAGGAGCCGATGCAACCCCGCCACCCCTACATCGAAGAGCCGGGTTACCTTGGCTCCCATCATTTCGGCGGTGAGAGCCGCTTCCTCTGCCACGGGGATATCTGCAGTCCCACCAGTTAAAACCAATACACAGCCCTTTCCCGGATCTGGATTTGACTGCCAACTCAGCATGTTGGGAATGGGATGATATATTACCTGTGGGAAGATTTCCACAATTTTATTGGCTGTTTTCTCATCGATACGGGTGATGAGTAAATCACTCTCCTGTGATACTATCCTTTCCGTAATTTCCAGTAACTGCTCTTCACTCTTACCGGCACCGAAGATCACCTCCGGGAACCCGCAACGTAACGTACGTTGATGATCGAGGCGCACAGCATCCCCAATATTTTCGTAGGGATAGTTTTTAAGTGATTGTAAAGCTTCTTCAATGGATACATGTCCATTCTGGACTTTTTGTAGGATATTAATCAGGGATTGTTGGTTCATGATTGGCTGCCTTAATCAGCAATACCATATCGAATAATACAATAGATCGCCTGAAAGCCATCTTTCCAGCCAATTTTCTTGCCTTCTGCATATGATCTTCCAAAGTAGGAGATTTGCGTTTCGAAAATCCGCCAGCCACGCCGGGCAATTTTGGCAGTCACTTCCGGTTCAAATCCAAAGCGATTGGATTTTAAAGGGATCCCTTTAATCACCTCAGCTCGAAAGACTTTATACCCTGTTTCCATATCCGTTAAATTTAAATTGGTGGTTATATTGGATAATAGGGTCAAAAATTGATTGCCGGCGAAATGCCAGAAATACAGGACGCGATGGGGACCCCCCAGGAAGCGCGACCCATAAACCACATCCGCTTTACTATCCAGAATCGGTTTTAATAAGGTTGGGTAATCCCCCGGATCATATTCCAGATCAGCATCCTGTATCAGAATAATATCACCACTGGCTTCCTGAAAACCGCGGCGCAAGGCTGCCCCCTTCCCCATGTTGACTGGTTGTTGATAGACCTTAATTTCGGGATGTTCAACAGCCAGACCCTGCAAAATTTCCACAGTACGATCTTTAGAACCATCATCCACCACAACAATTTCAATGGAAACATTCTCCAGGTTCACATCCAGCACACGTTGAATTGTCGTGGAAATATATTTTTCTTCGTTATAAACCGGGATGACGACACTGAGTTTTTCCATGAGCTCTCGTTTCAATTCTGTATTCAATTACTGGAATTCAGTCCAAAAGTATTTGGTACGTATCGGCTAATTTTACTATGACTTTACATGAATTATTTAATTTTCACCAATTTAGCACAAATATTGAATTCGAGCGTATCGATTCACATATTTTTGCGTCTTAAGAAAATAGAGACGAGTGATATTTCCATTTGTAAAGAGAGAGGATAAGAATGAATAAAACTTTGTTAACACGAAGTATCATATTGATTATCGCTTTGCTATTTGTTATGGGCTCCATTACTCCGGTGTCCAGTGAGCCAGAAATTCGGGTCTTTGTCGAATATCGTGTCGGTCAACAGGCAGGTGTGCAGAATGCTTTAAAAAATGCTGGCGCTGCCTTCCATTATCAATTTGATGAACTGAACTCATTTGTGGTCAGTTTGCCAGAGAGTGCCTTGTTTGGCATTCGTCACAATCCCAATGTAATCTCCATTGAAGAAGATCCAATTCGCGAGCTGGTGCGCAATATGCCCTCCGAAACGGCAGCCGTGACAGCAGAATCCATTCTGCCTGAACAGGTCGTACCTTATGGGGTCGACATGGTGCAGGCGCGCGATATCTGGGACACCAACCGGGACGGCAAGATTGACAAGAAAGCTCCTACTGGAGCAGGCAGAACCGTCTGTATCATTGATACGGGTCTCTATTCGGGTCATGAAGACTTTGTAGGAGTCGATGTAAAAGGTGGTATCTCCCAGGTGGATGATAACTGGGCAAACGATGGGCTTGGTCATGGTACCCACGTGGCCGGTACGATTGTTGCTCAAAATAATGAATATGGTGTGGTAGGGGTTATCCCTGGAAC
>JACZIY010000388.1 GCA_014860845.1 Anaerolineaceae bacterium | reverse complement strand
GGGTTCATCTATCAAAAGGAGTTTGTTGTCTGGTACCAGTGCGCGAGCTACTGCCAGCATTTGCTGTTGACCACCTGAAAGATGATTACCTGGAAGTTTGTAGAGGCGCTTCAGGTCTGGAAAAAGGTTAAAAATAAAGTCGGCATTTCGGTCAAAGTCACCTTTTTTGCGTTCAGCCAATTTCAGGTTTTCCAAAACGGATAGCGCACGAAAAATAGCGCGATGTTCTGGAACATACCCAATACCCAAATTAGCTATATTGAATGCCCGTTTCCCCTGGATCTCCATTCCATCAAAGATAATCTTGCCTTCCCGTGGAGGGGTGAGACCGAGAATTGATTTCAAGGTAGTAGTTTTACCCGCGCCATTGCGACCCAACATGACTGTGATCGAACCTTTTGCCACACTCAATGAAACATTCTCTAGAATGTGAAACTGGCCTATAAAAGTATGAATTTGATCTACTACAAGCAGGTCTTGTTGATTATTTTGATCACTCATGTTAATTCTCCATACAGGTCTCCCAGATACGCGGATTGAACCTGTTTATTTGTAGCAATCTCATGAGGGGATCCTTCTGCCAGAATCCTGCCCTGATTCATAACAGTGATCACATCAGAAATAGACATGACCATATCCATGCGGTGTTCAACCAGGATGGCTGTGCGATCTTTTTGGTGGACCACCTTATTGATAATTTTGATCAGTTCTGGTACCTGTTCGGAGGACATACCTGCTGTCGGTTCATCAAAAAGCAGAAGTTCCGGATCACATGCTAACATAATGCCCAATTCCAGTTTGCGTTTTTCTCCGTGGGGCAAGTCTCTTGCCAGAAACAATTCCCTCCCACTCAGCCCAATCATATCAATCACCTCTTCAGATTTTTTGATATATTGATGGAAATTATCTGCCAGTTGGAAGAGTTTGAAATTGTCTTTACCCATGGCCTGGGCAGCCAGCCTGATGTTTTCGAGTACTGTAAGGTTAGGAAAAATATTGGTGATTTGGTATGATCGTCCGATCCCCAAATGAGCTCTCTTCTGTGGAGAAATGCGGGTGATGTCATTACCTTTATAAAATACCCGACCGTTGGTGGGAGGCATAACGCCACTCAACAAATTGAACAAAGTAGTTTTCCCTGCCCCATTCGGTCCAATGATGGCATGCATGGTCTGTTTTTGGATTTTAATGCTGACATCATCCACAGCCACCAATCCACCAAAAACTTTGGACAGGTTTTGTGCTTCAAGAATTAATTCATTGGACATAAAAATTCCCTTTATTTTTTTTTGATAATTGT
>JACZIY010000047.1 GCA_014860845.1 Anaerolineaceae bacterium | reverse complement strand
ATTTTATATTTACAACTTTAAACCATCATTGATAATGTATCAACCTGCGGAAGTTCAGGTTAAACTTAGTTCCTTAAGCGAGGAAATTACTGGTCAATTGACCAGGTATTTGAAAATCGTGTCCTGTCAATAATTAGCGATCAATTTATTGAGATAATACGAAAAATGCATATAAATAATGTTACACTCATTAAGAATTTTTTTTACTAGAGGTACCAAAATATGAACATCATTCTGACCGGATTTGAACCATTTAACAGAAGTGCTACCAACCCATCTGCGGAGGTCGTAAAAAACTTTCCAGTGGAGTCATTTTCAGAACACAACCTGGTTCGTGAAATTTTGCCAGTCGACAGTGTAAAAGCAATAGAGTGGTTGAAAAATGCAATTCAGGAATACCATCCTGATATTGTTCTTTTATTGGGAGAAGCGACGAATCGGCCGGTTGTATCCATCGAAAAGGTTGCTATTAATTGGATGGATTTTCGAATTGCAGATAATTCAGGGAAGCAAGTCCTCGACCAGGCAGTGATTGAAGAAGGACCAGCAGCATTCTTCTCTACATTGCCTGTCAACCTGATTTATAGTCAACTCAAAGCAGCTCAAATTCCTGCGGAAATATCCTTATCTGCCGGAGCTTATTTGTGCAACCAGGTGTTCTATAGCAGTTTGTATGTTTCCAGTCTCATGGACAATCATTGCCTGTGTGGATTTATCCACCTACCTTCATTACCAGAACAAGTAATCGAAAAAAAACAGATTGCTCCATCCATGAGTTTGGATACCAGCCTGAAAGCAATCACGATTGCCCTGCAAACTTGTATTCAATGCTATTCAAGGGATTAGATTACTCACTGATGGCACTGATGACAGAGAGTAATTGGTTGGCCAATCCTTTTTCAACCACCGCGATTTGAAGTAATTTCTTCTTAATATCCTCAAGAATATCCGGCTGTTCACCCTGGTAAAGATTGAAAAACAGGTGTCCAACTTCATCCCACTGCTCACCCAGGAATAAGTACTGCTCTCCAATCGCGCCCAAAGCGGGAGCGGCTGCCTGGTGAGAAGCTTCCAACAAAAAATGTCCATACATTTTTCTAAATGCTCCACCACCCGTACCGCCAATTTGATCAATCATAATAAATGCGTTTAGAGCTGCTCGATTTAGTTTTTCCGCACTCCAATTCTTCCATTTATCCATAGAACGGGCAAATAAAAGAATAGCCCTCAATCCTTCATTGGTGTTAGGGGCATTAAGAAATTGAATCATGTTTTCCTTAATGGCAGAAAAGATCTGAAAGCGGGTAAGAAAATGGTAATAATTCCACTCAATCTCCAACCAGATGTTATCCGGAGGAAAAGGTTCCAATTTGGATATGCGGGCTTTGGAGAGTTCTGGGATGGGAATGATATGAAAACTCTGTGGTTGTTCCTGTGGAGATACCGTTATTGGAAATCCAACCTGGTCACGATCGGAAACATAGACGATATTCTTTTCTTCATCAATACCAAATACGGTAACACAATGGCTCCCAAAGCGTTGATCTGAAGGCATGTGTAAATATTCCAATTCGGACATTTCAACATAAACAATGACGGGATGATTAAGGATGATCTTACTCCTTAGTAAATTCCAGGCTGATTTTTCATCTTGCGCAGTTTTAATTTGGATGTTAATGTGGCTATGCTGTGTGAGATTTTCCTCAAATTTTCTGGGAAGCACTCTGCCACCGATAACTGGATGTGGAAGACTACGCATATTGAAATAGTAGAAATGCAAACCAGCTCCTAAACCAAATAACATCTCCTCACTGAGATTGACACCATAATACTTAATGACTTCACGGATGGCGGTGGTAATGTCATTTTTTCCTGATAAGGGTTTGAAATCTTCGATAATGTGTTTCATAAATTTTTCTTTGTAAAATCAATCATCTTCCTAATTATATGAATATTCCCGGAATTAGGAAATTAACCGGGAGATTTACGCTGGAATAAAATAGACAGTGGTTTTAAATTGATTAGAATTTGGTTATGCTATAATGAGTTCAACTTGGTATTTACAGATTAAATTAAGAGAACTAAAACTTAAAGTCTGATAAAATCTCATTCATTCATAAAAAAATAGGTGATTATGCGCATCTTTATCACTGGCGCCGCAGGATTTATCGGCTCAGCATTAGCAAATAAAATGGTTAAAGAAGGTCATTACGTGCGGGGACTGGATGATCTTTCAACAGGAGATCCTGACAGATTATTACCAGATGTCGAATTCATCCGTGGTGATATCAACGATCGGCCAAAATTGTGGACATTATTGCAGGATGTTGATTGTGTTTACCATGTTGCCGCCCGGGTAGTCGTTCCGGAATCAGTCCTTTATCCACGGGAATATAACCTGGTAAATGTTGGTGGAACAGTCACATTAATGGAGGCCATGCGAGATGTGGGCGTTCGCCGCGTGGTTTTTACCTCATCCGGTGCTATTTACGGAAACCAATCTTCCCAACCAGTTAAAGAATCCGCTATCCCACAACCTCGCTCACCGTATGCGGTTTCCAAACTATCCGCAGAATATTACATTCACACTATTGGTGGTTTGTGGGGAATTGAAACTGTTAATTTGCGTATTTTCAATGCATATGGACCGGGGCAGCAAATGCCTCCCACTCATCCCCCTGTGATCCCATACTTTCTGAAACAGGCGCATTCAAACTCGACCCTGGTTGTACATGGTGATGGTATCCAAACCAGAGATTATATTTACATTGATGATGTAGTAAATGGACTGATGACTGCTTCTTCTGCCAGCGGCATCAATCGCGAGACGATCAACCTTGGGAGTGGCAGAGAAACGAGCGTGCGCGAATTAACACGGCTGGTCGCGGAAATTACTGGAAAAAGCCCTGAGGTTGTATATAATACGCGCAATGATGGTGGTCCCAGCCGTATGTGTGCGGATCTCTCTCTGGCTCGAGAAAAACTAAATTTCTACCCCCTCACCCCATTAGAAATCGGATTGCAAAACACTTACGAATCTGATTTGAGGTTGCGGATCAAAAACACCCAGACTGGCTAAGAGGAAAGATACGTCGATTGTTATTACAGAGTGAATTTGATATACTTTTGGGGGATAGCTATTGTGTTTCATTTAATTATTGATAATTTTCGGATCCTTGTGAAAATCAAAGCCTTTTTGTACAAAACTCTTTTTCCTTTAATATTATTGTCACTTCTCCTCTCCGCTTGCAGTAGTGGAGAATTGATTGGATCTAATAATAGAGTCTATGGCATTGATAAATCCTTCCGGGATTTTTACAAGAAAATGGGCGGCGTTGAAGTTCTTGGACCTGTCATTTCAGAAGTTTTTTCCTGGGAAGAAAACCAATGCCAATACACCGAAAATGCTTTGATGTGCTTCAATCAAAATTTAGATCAAAATCAAGGTTATTTCTTTTTTCCGGTTGGTGCGATGTTGGGGGGAAACGCTTCTTTAAATGGAAACACCTCCAATGAGACACTCGCGGTGTATGAAGGATTCATGCCTTTTTACCAGCAATTGGGAGGAGAACCTACCACTGGAAAATTGCTCACACCTCTTCGATACAACCTGCAGGAAAAAAGGATCGAGCAATACTTTGAAAATTTTGGATTTTATCGCCAGATGAATGATCCTGAAGGTAAGGTTCAACTATTGGCTTATGGTGCTTACACCTGTGACGAAAAATGTAAATTCACTGCCAGGCAAGGAGCAGGAGTTAATGTTAATGCCAACACGGTCACCATGCCGTTTCTGAGTTTTATAAAAAGGTTCGAACAATTGGATGCATTTGGTGAACCGTTAACAGCCCCGATTGAAATTCAGCCGGGATTGATTCAACAGGTTTACCAGAATGCCGTGTTTATCGGAAATCCAACATTACCTGAAACCATCCATCTGTTGGATGTTCCTGTTCGTCTGGGTGTGAAACAGGATCAACCTGGCCCGCAACTCTACTCCGTGGATGACAACATGGTATTTTACGTGGTAAATAGTCCGAACGGGTTCCATGTTCCCTCGGTATTTGATCAATTTATTATCAATCACGGTGGCAGAGAACTCTCCGGAAGTCCGTTATGTGAAGTTTTTGAAGACGGGGATCATATACGACAGTGTTTTCAGAATTACTGCCTTGATTTTTTGCCCAGCAGTCAGGAAGTAAAAATGGTGCCTTTAGGGGAAGAATTTCTGCAGACCATGAATATCCAGACCGAACAGGTGGTTCATTTTGAATATACCGCCCAGACAGTCACGATCCTGATTCAGGAAAAATCGTCCCATGTATCATTGAATGAAGAGCAGGAATTTCAAATCCAGGTTTTACGCACCGAAAACCGCACTCCCCTACAAAATATTGAAGCGGATTTGAAAATCACATTGCCCGATGGCAATGAATATTTTTATGATGTACCAGCCACAGACGAATATGGCATCAGCAAGATTACCATTCCAGCGATCAAACGGGTACAGAATGGCAGCGTGTTGACCTATTCATTATGCCTGAATGTGCCAGGTGATGAACCATTGTGTGTCAATGATAGCTACCTGATCTGGTAACATTTTATGGTTGGGCTTCGGCAAATAAAAGATATTCCGTAATCTTGCCAGATACGGCAGCCAAATCAATTTGAAATTCGCCTTCTTTAGCAGGTTCAGACAATGATGGTTGCCAACACCGTAAGCCAACAAGATTTCCCTGTTCATCCAGCGCGACGGCAACAATTGTGACATTGGAAGCAGGTTGATCCAGAGTGAATTTTCCATCAATTCTGATTAATTGACCGTCAAGCGTCGAAATATCTGAATCTACCTCGATATTTATTGGTAGATAACGCCCGGATTCCAGATTGTAGGGGACCGCTGAA
>JACZIY010000387.1 GCA_014860845.1 Anaerolineaceae bacterium | reverse complement strand
GTTGGTTAATCGAAATAGATTTATAGGATCATTTTCATACATAATCCTTAAAGTTTCATATTCATTACGAGCCAATGAATATAATCCCAGATCCCAAAAGGCGTTGGCTTTGATGAAGGTTTCATCTGCTAAGAATGGGCTCAGCGTTATAAAATTTGTATCCTGAGGAAGAGAAAAAGTATTGCGCATCCATACTTCTGCAATTAACCGTTCCTGTTCAAGATTTACCTTTAAATTTACATCATTGAATGGTGAAAAGAGATCAGAATACGATAAGACCTCTTTAGCTCTTTCAGAATAATATCCAGTCGGGTCTTGCTGTGTAGCATCCTGCCAGGCCATAGCAGATTTTTCTTTATCCCCTAATTTTTCATAGGTTTTTCCTATCCAAAAATATGCCGCAGCTTTTTCTTCTGGAACACTGGTGAGTAATAAATAGCGTTGGAATTGGGATAATGACTGTTCAAATTTGGATAAACGATAATTCGTAATTGCACTCAGAAAGAGCCCTTGCGAGGAGATTTCTAATTGGGGATATAAATCAATTAATCCAGACCAGGTAATGGCTGCATCTGTTAATTGATTATTTCTTTCATATATCCTGCCTGCCTCGAGTATTGCTTCCGCAGCATTTTCATTTCCAGAATAAGAATTAGCAAATTTTAATAAGGTTTGTGCCCCGTTAGAATACTGATTCAAGTATGCCCATTGAGTATAGGCAATATCTTCCCATGTATCTACAAAAAAAATATTTTCCGGGTAATCACTTATTAATTTATTCCAATAAACAATTGCATTCAGCGGGTCATCCATTTTTAGATAAGAGAGACCAATAAAATATAAAGAATTCCCATTATGATCTGGATTTTGTTCCATAAACCTGAGGAAGGCATTGATTGCCAATCCGTAACTCCCCGCATAATAATTCGTCAATCCACGATTGAATTCATCGACTGGAATGCCTGCATCAACCAATGCTACCAAGCCAGAATGGGTATCGAAAGCTTTTGGATAATTTTGAACAGACTCCTGAAACCTTGCATATGCCTGTTCTGGCAATCCCAATGCCAGGTACGATTGACCAGCGAGTAAATTCATTTGAGCTCGTACATACTCATTCGGGCTGGCATCATGCACTTCCATAAAAATCCGGATTGCATTTGTGTAGTCCAATTGAGCAGCAAAAATTTTACCAACCTTTATTTTTATATTTGAAGTATCCTGAGTTTGGCTGGATTCCAATGCCATATTGTAATAAATGAGGGCATCATCCAGCAAATTTGATTGGGAGTAAACATCTCCCGCCTTTTCTAACATAAAGGTATCCAGTTTACCTGGCAGAAATAGACTGTATCCAGCATAGCCTCGTGCAGATTCAGTAGGATTATTCATGTTCTCCTGACTGACACCATAAAAATAATGTACTTTAGCTCTTTGTTCGTTATCAATTGTCTCATCTTCGACGTAAAGACTCAGGAGATTGGAAGCTTCTGAAAAACGAGATTCTGAGATAAAAATTTGAGCCAAACGAATATCCGCTGCTGCTTTTAGATTTGTATCGGTTGCGTTAGCTTTTGCCTGTTCGAGTTCAATAATCGCTTCCTGATAATCACCTTGAAAAACCGATTTTTCAGCCAGTGAAATTCTTACTTCTGGGATCGGTGTGGTTGTAGAAGTGGGAGTAGGGATTGGTGTAATTGTGGATGTCGCCAGCGCGATATTGTTATTATTTCCATCCTGTGTCAATTCCTCTTTGGAAGAAGTTTTTGAACACCCGGTTAATATGATTGTGAGACTTATTAATGAGAATAGGAATATTTTTTTCATAAGGTTTCTGAACCAAGACTAAATTGTAACAAATAATAGAAAGAAAATTAGTCTTAATTTATAATTGCTTTAGTACGAGCTTTACAAAGAGTTCTTACTATGTTAAACTAGGCGGGCTTTAATGGTTCGCTCTCAGTCCAGAGGGCGTTTTTTGTGTAAGGTGATTTTGTTGTTTGGAGTTTAAAATGTCAATTGTTTGTACCGGGTCTGTAGCCTATGATTATTTAATGAAATTCCCTGGTTATTTCAAAGATCATATTTTGCCTGATAATTTAGAGACTTTGAGCTTATCTTTTCTAGTTGAGAGTATGACAAAAGTACGTGGGGGAATCGCACCGAATATAGCTTATACATTGGCATTATTAGGTTCGGATAAACCTGTCGTTTTTGCTACAGTAGGTGAAGATTTTGAAGATTACCGCATCTGGTTGCAAAACCACAAGGTAGAAACGAAATATATTAAAAAAATTGATGGAGTCTTCACAGCCTCTTTTTTTGCCAATACAGATAAAGCCAATTCACAAATTGCCAGTTTCTATCCAGGTGCAATGACATTCGCCAGAGATTATTCCTTAAAAGAATTGGATTTTTCACCTGAATTAGTTGTCATTTCTCCGAATGATCCTGTGGCAATGAATTTATATGTAGATGAATGTGCTCAATTAAAAATCCCATATCTTTTTGATCCCAGTCAGCAAATCGTTCGAATGAGTTCAGAAGAAATTCGGAATGGCGTGGAAGGAGCTTATTCATTATTTGTGAATGAGTATGAATATCAACTTTTACAGAAACATACTGGATTAAACCAGAACGAGATTTTAAAAATTGTCAAATTTCTGGTTGTTACCTTGGGAAATAAAGGAGCAATGATTTATGCTGATGATCATGAATATGTAGTACCGACATTTCCGGTTGAGAATATTGTTGATCCAACCGGTGTCGGTGATGCATTTCGAGGTGGATTCTTGCGCGGGTATCAACAGAATTTCTCATGGGAATTATGCGGTAAAATTGGTTCTTTATCAGCTGCTTATTGTCTCGAACAAAACGGAACTCAATCACATCAATACTCAGTTGAAAAATTTGTTGAACGATTTCGACTTCATTTTGATGACGATGGTGAGTTAGATCAAATACTTAACAAAAATAATTTAGTGGAGGAATAAATGTCAAATTTCGATATCAAAGACTCAAAGCTTGCTGAAGGTGGGCGGAGACGAATTACATGGGCTGAAAGAGAAATGCCTGTTTTGCGTATGATCAAAGAAAGATTTGAAAAAGAACGTCCTTTTGTTGGCATCCGAATGTCTGCTTGTCTGCACGTTACATCAGAAACAGCCAATCTAATGAAAACATTACAGGCTGGTGGCGCAGATGTTGTGTTGGTTGCATCAAACCCTTTATCTACCCAGGACGATGTCGCTGCTTCACTGGTAGTCCATGATGAAATCCCGGTTCATGCCATTAAAGGTGAAGACAACGTTACTTATTATAAACATATCAAAGCTGCGTTAGCACATCGACCACATTTAACCATGGATGATGGCGCTGACCTGGTTTCCACCATTCACCAGGATTATCGGGATTTATTACCGGAGATTATTGGTGGAACCGAGGAAACCACAACCGGTGTTATTCGATTACGCGCAATGGCTGCTGATAACATGTTGGCATTCCCGGTAATTGCTGTAAATGATGCTATGACAAAACACTTCTTCGATAATCGCTATGGTACCGGTCAATCAACGATTGACGGAATTATCCGTGCTACAAACGTCCTCTTAGCAGGTAAATCTTTTGTCGTCGCTGGCTATGGCTGGTGTGGACGTGGGTTAGCAAGTCGCGCTCGTGGAATGGGTGCCAATGTCATTGTTACAGAAATTGACCCTCTTAAAGCTTTAGAAGCAGTGATGGATGGTTACCGTGTTATGCCAATGAACGAAGCTGTAAAAATCGGTGATTTCTTCTGTACTTTAACCGGAGATATAAATGTCATTGATAAACATCATTTTGAATTGATGAAGGATGGAGCTATTGTGTCCAATTCTGGTCACTTTAATGTTGAAATTAACATACCTTCCCTCGATCAGATGTCAGTTGATAAACAATTGGTTCGACCATTTGTGGAGCAATATACATTAAAGGATGGCAGACAAATTCACATTCTGGGAGAAGGCCGTTTGATTAATTTAGCATCAGCCGAAGGGCATCCTGCCTCAGTCATGGATATGTCGTTTGCCAATCAGGCTTTAAGTGCAGAATATATGGTCAAAAACGGAAAATCATTAAAGAATATGGTCTATTCAGTTCCTGATGATATCGATAGGGAAATTGCCCGAATTAAACTAGAAGCAATGGGTGTCCACATTGATAATTTGACTGATGAACAGATTCATTACCTGAATTCCTGGCAAGAAGGAACTTAGAAATCTCAATTTACAATATACAACTCATCCCGAATAATTTTTCTGGGATGAGTTTTTTTTATTCTTCAGCTTTGACCACAAAATCAATATAAAAGGAATCCCCGAACGCCAAGTCAGACGGATTGTATGCTTGCCAGGCACTTCGGTAATTTCCTGGTTGATCAGGAGCAATGAAATCAATTTGAATGGTAAGGGATGTGCCACTGCGGGCAGGAAAAAGATCCTGGGGTGAGATGGCTTCTAATGCTGGTCCACCAATTAAACGGATGGTGTATCCAGATCCCCAATTGCATGTACCAGAATTTTTTACTTCCCAGCCTTTTTCAATGACTGAGCCTGGTGCAACCGCAGTGCCATCTGGAATACTTTTATCCTCGATAAATGTTAGATTATCGATACAAGCATCCGGTAAGGACTCTTCAGAATTTTGTATTTGGGTAGGAATTGGTTCATTGGTTGGCGTTGGCGGAATTAATGTAGGTGGAATAAACGCCGGCACTTCCGCTTCCATAGGATCAGCCTGTAAGGGACGTAAACAACCTGTAAGAAAGATTAATATCCCAATAAAACTGATGATTATGAAAACCTTTTTACCCATGAACTGACCTGTCTAATTACTTTAGCAATTTAAGAAAATTACATTTCTTCTTCCGTGAAATTTTCTTCAGTTCCGGACGTGACACCTATTGCAAAACCGTGCATGGCGTGTTCACGGACGGCACTATCAATTTCATCCATAAGTTCCGGGTTTTGGCGTAGAAATTCTTTTGCATTTTCACGACCCTGTCCCAGCCGTATATCTCCATATGAATAGAAAGCCCCACGTTTGGTTACAATTTCCAATTGTGTTCCGAGGTCCAGGATATCACCAGCGGTTGAGATACCTTCATTGTACATAACATCGAATTCAGCTATTTTGAACGGGGGAGCGACTTTGTTTTTAACAACCCGAACGCGAACCCGATTACCGATTATCTCCGACCCGACCTTAATGGATTGAATACGTCTGATATCCAAACGTATGGAAGCGTAGAATTTTAATGCCATTCCACCTGTAGTTGTTTCCGGGTTTCCAAACATTACACCGATTTTTTGTCTTAATTGATTGGTAAATACGACAGCGGTTTTTGTCTGATTGATGGCTCCTGATAATTTTCTTAATGCTTGTGACATTAAACGAGCCTGCATACCCATGGTAGCATCACCCATATCACCATCAATTTCATTGCGAGGTACCAAGGCAGCAACAGAATCGACCACTACCAGATCGATGGCACCGGAACGAACCAGCGTTTCGGTGATCTCAAGTGCCTGTTCCCCGGTATCTGGTTGGGAAATTAATAAATTATCAATATCTACACCGAGGTGGGTGGCATATATGGGATCCAGTGCATGTTCCATATCCACATAAGCTGCCATTCCTCCCATCTTTTGGGTTTCTGCTACTAAATGTAGACATAAGGTTGTCTTTCCGGATGATTCTGGCCCGAAAATTTCAGTAATTCTCGCTTTTGGAATTCCACCGACTCCCAGGGCGATATCAAGTGATAATGATCCAGTTGGAATTGCTTCTACATTGAGATGTTTCGCTTCGCCCATGCGCATAATGGATCCTTCACCATACCTTTTAACAATATCATTTAAGGCTTTATCCAATACAGCCCGGCGTGCTTCATTTCTTGGACTATTTTCTTCTTGTGAGAATAAATCATTCTTTTTCTTACGAGCCATTTGTATCTCCTTAAAGTACGCTTATCAAATTATAACTAAGTATTATTGTATTCAAAATTTCAATAATAGTTTATAGTACAAATGTTCAAATGTCAAGATTAAATCAGCGCAAATTTTGCCCCTTGACAACAATATCCTTTTTCAGGTAGACTAACTCCATTGAAATTTAAAAACAAAATAGATGGAGATCTAGCGACTGAATCTCATCATTGAGATGACGAGGAGGAGGTTCCTCTCTGCAAAGAGAGAGTTAATTCTGTTAGGGGCAAAATATACAGAAGAAAATCGAGTGATCAGCGGATGCCTTCAAAGCCACACCACTGGCTTCAATCTCCTGGAAAAAAAATGTGTTTCTGAAAGTCTGTTGGTGACAACAGAAACAAAGAACCGTAGTGGTAAAAAAAAGCCTTAATAGAAAAGGTTTGTTTTAAGTATCCAACATATTTACGAAGACAGTAGTTCTGTTTGTTGTGGGATATATTATTTTCTTTGAGATGGAGAATGATCATGGATAAAAAAGAAATTTTGGAACGCGTAGAAGCTGATGGTGTGCGATATGTATCATATCAATTCACTGATGTAACCGGTACAGTAAAAAGTGTTGACGCACCGGTGAAAAGACTAGAGGTTGCATTAGACGATGGAGTTTGGTTTGATGGCTCGTCCGTCCAGGGATTCGCCAGAATCCAGGAGAGTGACATGCATTTACGCCTGGATATGGATACGTATGCTGTTCTGCCCTGGTCGCCGGATGAAAATAAAAGAGCAAGGTTTTTCTGTGAAATTTTTCATCCTGACGGGTCACCTTTTGAGGGCGACCCCCGTGGTGTTTTAAAAAGGAAATTAAAAGAACTGGAAAGCAAAGGATATATATTCAATGTGGGTCCTGAACCGGAATTTTTCTTGTTCCGAAGAAATGGTACGGATAATGTTCATCCGGTTCCCCATGATGTGGGTGGTTATTTTGATTTTTCACCCAATGATGAAGCTGTTCGGGTCAGAACCGAATTAATGAGTGCACTGATCCAGATGGGTCTGGAAGTTGAAGTTGGTCATCATGAAGTGGCATTAGGCCAACATGAGATTGATTTCGAGTTTGGTGAAGCATTAAAGACTGCTGACAATGTTCTGACACTCAAATATACAGTAAAGGCAATTGCTGCTAAACATGGCTTGATCGCATCTTTCATGCCGAAACCCATTTATGGAGTAAATGGATCGGGCATGCATTGTCACCAATCTTTGTTTGATCATGATGGGAATAATTTATTCTTTGATCCACATGATGAATTTCATCTTTCAGATTTGGCATATCATTTCCTGGCTGGGCAACTGCACCATGCACGATCCATGTCCGCCATACTTTCCCCAACGGTCAATTCATACAAGCGATTGGTTCCTGGTTATGAAGCACCAGTGTACATCGGTTGGGCTGGTGAAAATCGATCAGCATTGATTCGGATACCCAGATTTACACCAGGTAAGGATAAGGCAGTAAGAGCTGAATTACGCTGTCCCGATCCATCGGGAAACCCGTATCTTCAATTTAATGCCATGCTTTCTGCAGCTATGGATGGTGTCGAGAAAAAGATGAATCCGCCAAAACCACTGAACAATGTCAACATTTATTCATTATCGATGGAGGAACGGGCAGCAATGGGAATTCGCCAATTACCCGGTTCATTATTAGAAGCACTTAATGAATTAGAAAAAGATGAAGTGATTAAAAATAGTCTCGGTAACGAAATGTATGGTGCTTTCCTGCGAGCAAAACGAGCTGAATGGGATGAATATCGAATTTTTGTCACCGATTGGGAAAAACAGCGGTATTTAGAAACCGCATAAAAAATACAAAAAAGAGGAGTTTTCTATGAACGAAGACTCCTCTTTTTTGATATATTTGGATTAAGATCTGGTAACCATCCTACAAAATGTGCAATTACCTGGTTTAGGCGTTGGTTGTCCACAGGTTTGGCAGGAAGATAACTCTTCCATGCTCTTATCTTGATTAAGATCAACAAATAATTCCTTTTTTGCATTCAAAAATTTTAGATAAAAAGCCAATTTCGTCCCTGCCCGATTGTGTTCTAATTGATTGAGTAATTCTTTATTCTGGATGGTTGTGCTACCTTCGGAAAATGGACATTCTTCTTCTATGTATTCAATATTTGCTAAAATAGCATATGCAGCTGTTTCACGTTCATAGAATCGGCAAAAAGGTTTAGCTTTAGGGATCAACCCTACTTTTGCAGGAATTAAAGGAGACTGGCGACGGAGAAAATCAACCTGCCATCCCAGAACATTATTGAACAAAACAGATACTTCATCATCCAAATTATGACCGGTCACAAGTACATCGTAACCATGCTTTGAGGCAATTTCATTCATTGTATGTCTTTTGATCAAACCACAGACTGAACAGGGTTTTGATTTTCCCCGTTTGTTTGTCTCAGAAAATTCTGGAATGGTTTTTCCATAATCGGATTCTATATTGGTAACATGTAATATGAGGTTACGTTCTGAAGCAAATTTCTCAGCGATGGTTTGAGATTTTAATGAGTACTGATCATCACCAGAAATGCCTAAATTGATGTACACGCCAGCAGTTAAATAACCAAGCTTATTCAGGACATCCCATAAGGCTAAGGAATCTTTACCACCAGACACGGCGACAAGGACT
>JACZIY010000386.1 GCA_014860845.1 Anaerolineaceae bacterium | reverse complement strand
ATTTAATATATAATGTGTTCTCTACATAACAGTCAGCAGTTTAATGATTCTATAGAAAGGAAGTAACCCGATGATCCCAGCCCCAAAATATCCCTATCCGTTTATCGACCATATCATTATTTCGGAAGAAGAAATTCGCGAACGCGTGAGAACACTCGGTGAACAAATTACTGAAGAGTATAAAAATTCTGAAAAAATTTTATTGATGGGGCTGTTACGTGGAAGTGTGATGTTCATCACAGATTTGATGCGTCAGATCCAGAGGCCACTCACGATTGATTTTATGTCGGTATCATCTTATTCCGGGACTTCCTCAAGTGGATTTGTGCGGATTGATTCAGACCACAAGTCGAACATTCACGGCTGGGACGTTATTTTGATCGATGATATCGTCGATACTGGATATACCATTCACACCGTACGGAAATTATTATCGGATCGAAAACCAAACAGTCTGAAAACCTGTGCATTATTGGATAAGGTTGAACGTCATAAAATCGACATAAAAATCGATTATCTGGGTTTTTCCATCCCGGATTATTTTGTGGTCGGTTATGGTCTCGATCTGGACGAAAAAGGTAGAAATTTGCCTTATATAGCCTCAGTTGACCTGAAACGCTATCAGGAATTATACGGTGATCTGAGCTGATCAAAAACCAGGATGTGAAGGTTTATTAAATCCAGCCACCAGCTTTCATGGTCTTTTTTGTCCATGTGATTACTTCTTCCCTGGCTAAAAGATCATAGGAAAGGCGAGAGGATGGGACTGAGATTTTTTTATCAAAATACAGTCCGGTAACCCCTTCAACTTCTGGTGATGTAGCCAGATAAACAGGTGTTTCTGCACCAATAGATACGTCTACACCCGTCATGTTAAACCCATCCTTTAACATTTTAGTTGATACCACACCAGGATGCAATGCATTTACCGTGACCCCAGTCCCTGACAATTCGTCTGCCAGAAAGTAAGTAAAATACATCAACATCAATTTAGAATCAGCATAAGCTTTATAACTATCAAAGAATTGACCGGGTTGATTGGTTAAATGTTCAATATCTATCCGTCCACGTTTATGGGCAATCGATGAGACATTCACTATTCGTGCTGGCGCACTCTTTTGTAATAAATTCTGCAGGTTTTTTGTTAAGACAAAAACAGCCAGATAATTAACAGTTAGATTGGTTTCAAATCCATCAGGATTGATTTCTCTGTGCGTGTTGTAGATTCCAGCATTGTTAATTAATACATCCAGCCGATCATATCGCTCCTGAATTGTATCGGCCATTCTTCTGACATTAGACAGGGAAGTGAAATCAGCGCTGATGTGTTCTATCACGGACTCCGGGAAATTTGCCTGTAATTCAGCAACTGTCTGCTTGCATTTTTCTTCATTACGTCCATGCAGGATAATGTGAAAACCCCCAATTGCCAATTCGTATGCTATTTGTTTGCCAATACCATCTGTAGCACCAGTAATTAAGATGGTTTTATTCATTTATCTCATTCCTTTACAAATAATTACCCGATAAGTATAACAAAAATAAATCCTAAAGTTAACGGGGAGTAAAACCATATCAAGGTAATGTAGAAATGTCCCCTTCGCAAAGGAAGAGGAAAATGATTTTTCATACATTCCTGCCCTGAATTTAAATGATTGGTTATGGAGTAGAAGTCAATGTCACGGTTAATGTGGGTGAATTGGTAACCGTGGCTGTCGGAGTGGATGTCAACTGGTAAATATATATTTTCGGCACCCACCCCTGACGGCCTTCTTCGTCAAGGACTTTAACCCACACAAGATATTCATAAACAACTTCTTCGGGTAAAACTGTTAATAATTGATTGGTACGCAATGTGCCGATGACAGGGCCACCCGGTGATTGATATAAACGAAGTAGCGGAACTCCCGTTAAGAACACACGCGCCTGGGCTGGTGTTGAAGTGGGCGTAATGGTCGATGTAGGCAGGAATGTAGCTGTTGCTGTGGAAGTATGTGTTACTGTTGCTGTTGCAGTAAATGTTGAGGTCGGCGATGGTCCGGGTGTGAATGTTAACGTTGGAGATGGGGTATTGGTCGCTGTGGGGGGGATTAAGGGGTCCAATCGCTCCGCAAAGACCTGGTTTACCCGCAATGAGACTGGTTGGTTAAGAGAATCAACAATCGATTCCTGCAACGCAATTACCTGTTCATATCGCAATGGATTATTGGTTCGTATTGTCATTTCAATTGTTATGGTTTCGTTTTCCTGACTGGTTGTAAAATCAACCAACTCGGCATTGTTCATTTCATTTACTTTTTCATTCAACATCTGGCTGAATGTCCGATATTCAGAAGCTTGTTTTACAAAATCAATACTGAAATATGTAAGCGGAATTAATAAAATCACAATCAATAATGCGGAAAGCTGCAATGTTGGTGGAAGTTTACGATTGTTGTCTAAAGGATAGGGATTAAATCCCCGCAGAAAAAATACAAAGGCCGCGGCAAAGGCAATTGTGACTACATTGGTTATAAACAACAGAAAAGCGCCACCAGCGACATCCCACCTTTGTAAAGCAACACCAATCCCAACTGTGCAAATTGGAGGCATCAAAGCTGTTGCGATTGCAACGCCTGGCAACGCTGCAGATAATCGTTCTTCGGTTAATGAATAAGCCGCTGCAATACCACCTGCCAGAGCAATCATGAGATCAATTGGGCTGGGATGTGTTCTGGAAATTATTTCTTGTGGCAATTCTTGCAGCGAAACAAAAGGTAAATAAGAGTTGATGAAGGTAAATAGCGCGGATAATCCAACTGCCAATAATGCGCCTCTAAACGAGGCAGAAAGAGCTGATTTTAAGAGCGTTCTACGACCAATCATCGAAGCCAGACCAATCCCGATGATGGGGGACATCAATGGGGCAACCAACATCGCGCCAATGATAACCGCCGGGGAGTTGGTTATTAAGCCAAGCGTAGCAATACTGGTCGAAAGAATGACCATCAAAAAGTAATCAAAACCAGGTGAGGATGATTCGGTAATATCCGCAATGATTTCCCGACGTTGATCAAAAGGGATTTTTCGAACCGGGGATTTTATGTTATTAAAGAAATCTGAAATTTTTCCCATTATATTTTATGCCAACGTATGTGGATCATTTTTGCTGCCAGGCTCTCACCCGATTTCTCCCGAATTGTTTTGCCTCATATAAGGCTTTATCACTTTCATCAATCAGGTGGTCTAATGATAAGGTTGTGAACCTGAAACAGGACACACCCAGACTTATCGTGATAAATGCCTGAGCAGTGACTAAAAGAAATGGATACTGGGCAGTAACCTCACGTACCCGTTCAGCAACCTGGGTTGCATCTCCCAAATTCGTTTCTGGTAATAAAATAATAAATTCTTCACCTCCAAAACGAGCGAGAATATCGGAGGTCCGCAATTCTTCCTGAATTCTTTGAACAAATTGCATCAATACCTGGTCACCTGCCAGATGACCATAATGGTCATTTACATTTTTGAAATGATCGATATCAATCAAAATGATTGACATGGGACTCTGGTAGCGTTTGCTGCGTGAAAATTCTTTTTGAGCCAGTTCATAAAAATATCGGCGGTTGTAGATTCCTGTTAATGTGTCTGTGAGTGCCATTTGTTGAGTCTGTTCAAATAAACGTGCGTTTTCAATCACAATAGCAGCACTATTGGCGAAACTTGAAGCCAGGCTGGCATCCTCCTGGGTATATGCATATGGGTTGTAATTATCAATGGTCATTAATCCAATAAATTCATCGTGTCGAATTAAGGGAATACCCATCCAACCGCGTACCAGGTCAGATCCCTCCCATTTTTCAAAACGAGGATCGTTTTGGGCATCATCCAGGATGATGGGAGATTTCACCATTTGTATTTCGCGCAATAATAAATCATTAGCTGGAAATGTTTTATTGATCAGTCGTGCTGTGTGTTGGAAACCACGGGCGGCAACTACCTTAAATTTATCCTGTTCTCGCAAAAATAAGGTCGCACTGTCATAATTTAACACTGTTTTTAAAGAAACCAGAATTCTTCTTAGTACCTGGGAGAGATCTAATTGGGACGCTAATTCATCGAGCGTTTGTTTCAAAGCCTGAGCCTGGAGCTTCGCTTTTTCGGCAGCTAGTTCTGAATGAATACGTTCAGTGATATCAGATATAAAACCTTCCAGAGCTATTAAATCATCATTGTCATCAAAAATACCCTGTCCTTTTTCCCAAACCCATTTCTCAATCGAATTTTCTATTTGAATTCGATATGTAATTTCAAAGTCTTGCTTTTTTGCCAGGGCATCCTGTATGTGATCCCAGACTTTTTGTCTGTCATCTGGATGTATGATTTTAGCATATGAAATTTTTCGGTTGCCAATCAAATCCCGATCTGCGTACCCAATAAGTTCTTCCACCCCAGCACTGATAAATTCCATCGTCCAATCTGGATCATTCTTACAGCGATAAGCCATACCGGGCAAACTTTCTAATAAAGTTGATAGATGGCGTTGGTTTTCTTGAAGAGAAATTTCTATTTCTTTGCGGTCCGTAATATCAATTGTCGTATTCAATAAAAATTCATCAGAGATTTTTATGTAATCAGCCAATAACCACTTCTCAACACCGGTTGTCTTTAAGATATGTTGTGTTTCAATACGTTGGCTGATTCCAGTCTCAAAACAATTATAAAATCTTTGGATAATTTCAGGGTGACCATCAAAGAATTCTTCTATTGTCGAACCCACCCATTGATTAATATCTCCATTGCTTAATTTATCTGATGCAAGATTAAAGTGTTCAAGAATGATCTTTCCGTCCAGCGTTTTTTTCCATAATAAAGCAGGATCATGAATTCCGTGAAAGATGGAATGAAACAAATCCCCATCTTTTTCCAGGACATTTTCTTTTTTATTCTTTCCCGATAATTCCTGCCCCAGAATCAGCACTCCCAGAATTTCCTCGTGGAGATCACGAACAGGTTTAACTTTGTACTCAAAGGTGAAAGGAGTTTCTGAATTCTCCGTATGATCCACGGTAAAAGAAGAACTTTTACCGGAAAAACCTGTTTTGATGTGTGATAAAAAGACGTTTACTTTCTCTGGTTCAATGATTAATTCCAGAAGCGAATCACCTGAATTAATCGGTTCCCGAGAAATCCGTAAGAAAAGCAAATTTGCGGCTTGATTAAATGCTCTAATCCTGTAATCAGGGTCTATAAAATAGAGTGGGTGTTCAAGGTTATTCAGTAATAATTCGGAAATATTTTTGGAATTTTTGACGGGCTCCCACGGGTCATTAAACACCAGGAGCCACTTATGATCCCAATCAAATGTATAGCTTAATCGAAGACTCTGTTTTTGATCCTTATTCGGAATGGATAAATGGACGATACGAGAGCTGAACTTTTCAATTTGTAATTGATCTTGAACATCCAACCATTCAGGAAACCAATCCTGAACGGTTAATTGATCCAAATTCTGCTGTTCCAATCCCAGAAATTGAGAAAATGCAAGATTGCCAAATAAGATTGATCCCCCCGCATCCAAAATGACAAGTTTATCAGAGACAATGTCAAGGAATGGTTGGAGAGATTCAAACTTTTCTCCCAGAGACAAAAAGTGATCCTCACCCATTAAAAATTATTATATATGATAT
>JACZIY010000385.1 GCA_014860845.1 Anaerolineaceae bacterium | reverse complement strand
ACGGGAGGCTACATTCCCAAGTCTATTCTGGTTGCTGAATACAAACGCCAGATCGAGCAGGGCGAAGCGGAGGAAGATCCTGCGCTTGTGGAACGCATCCGCATGAAGCCGGTTCGCAGCCTTTCAGGTGTCACCACTGTCACAGTCCTGACCAAACCATATCCCTGTCCTGGTAAATGTATCTTCTGCCCCGATGATGTGCGCATGCCCAAGAGTTACCTGATCGATGAACCCGGCGCTGCCCGCGCTTTTCAACACAGTTTCGACCCTTATTTGCAAGTGAAATCGCGACTTGATTCGTATGAAGCCAATGGTCACCCAACTGACAAAATCGAGCTTCTCATCCTGGGTGGTACCTGGAGTGCCTATCGCCGGGATTATCAGGAACACTTCATTAAACGCTGTTACGATGCCATGAACGGAGTGGATAGCGAGACCCTGGCTGAGGCTCACGAGATTAACGAGACGACCGCACATCGCAATGTCGGACTGGTTATTGAAACCCGCCCGGATGAAATTAACCCCAAAGAACTTGCCTGGCTACGAAAACTGGGCGTCACCAAGGTGCAGATGGGTGTCCAATCCCTGGATGATCGTGTATTGGAACTCAACAAGCGCGGACACACTGTCGCAGATGCGTTGTATGCTGCTTCCCTTTTACGGGCTGCCAGCTTTAAGATTGTCCTACATTGGATGCCAAATTTACTGGGTGCCACCCTGCAATCCGATAAAGACGATTTTGCCCGCCTGTGGTCAGATGGCTTTTCCCCGGATGAGATCAAAATTTACCCCACGCAGTTACTGGAAGGCACCGAGCTTTACACCTACTGGCAAAATGGTGAATATGAGCCCTACACCCAGGAAGATCTGATCCATCTGATTGCGGATGTGAAACCCATGATCCAACCGTATTGCCGCGTCAACCGGGTGATTCGCGATATACCCTCCCATCATGTCGTCGAAGGCAACAAACGTACCAGCTTGCGCCAGGATGTGCTGGCGGAAGTTGCGCGTCGGGGACAAAAATGTAACTGCATCCGCTGTAATGAGGTTAAGAAGCAGCAGGTACAGGTAGAAGAATTACGAATGGAAGATCATATCTACCACCCGGCTTATGCCGAAGAGCACTTCATCCATTATCGCACGCCTGAAGGCAATATCGCCGGTTACTTACGACTTTCTCTTCCTAAGGATACATCCGAAAATCATCCCGCAGCTGATCTGAATTTCGCAGATTTACATAACGCTGCACTGGTGCGCGAGGTGCATATCTATGGACAATCCCTGGCTGTAGGCGCAGAGAAGGAAGGGGCAGCCCAGCATATTGGTCTGGGGAAACAGCTGCTCGAAGAAGCCAGTCGCATTTCCCGAGAAAATGGCTATTCCAGCCTGGCTGTGATTGCTGCTGTTGGTACCCGGCAATATTATCAGGCGCGTGGATTTGAACCCGGCGAGCTGTATATGGT
>JACZIY010000046.1 GCA_014860845.1 Anaerolineaceae bacterium | reverse complement strand
ATATAAAAATATCCGTTATCACCCCAGTCTGTGCCATAACTATTCTTTACAATCCAGGCTCCTGTTGGACCTATACCGTCGTCCCACCCAACGATCAACACGCCATGCGTCCATTTATTATTATCAGTTGATGTACCCGTCAGAACATACCCTCCAGAATAGTCTTCAAATCCAGTAATTTTTGGATCCATCTGTGAATAAAGTGGTCCATATTCAATCAATTTTTGTTTGATAAAAGGTATGGCTGCTTGAGAATAACCCGGACTGAATTCTTGCCATTCAGTGATGTAGTATTGCGATATACAGCTTGTATTACAGGATGTGTCAGAGTCCACATATGGATCACAGGTTTCAAACACCAGACCTTCCTGGGTAAAAAGATTGGTCAACATTCGGAAATTTCCACCTTCACAGGTGTTCGGAAGACCTGCATAATGGTTGATAGCGTGCCAGTTGCATTCTTTGGCATTATTCTCAGAAAAATCTAAAAAATCTAGCTTGATTGAATCCTTTTTCCAGATCGCAGCCCGTACCGCATCCACAGCAGCAAATGCATAACCAGCATTACACACACCTTGGTCTTTAACAGGAAAATCGTAACCATGATCACGCCAATCAAAATTGGGTAAATCTTCGTCTGTAGCTTGAGTTACTGTCTTTGGGAAAATAAGAAAAGAAATGATACCAACAAAAATCAAAATTCCTCGTAACAATGTGAGCTTCATTGAAACCTCCAGGATATTTGATACATTGATTATAGATGAAAATTAATAGCAAACTTAATAATACCGGTATAGATCATTCATAGTCAGGAATGCAAATCCCGGATATAATCACGGCTGTTTCATATATATACCATCACCATAAAGAAATCTGACATAAAACAGATTGATCTCAAAAATTGGTGAATTTTAGAAATTATATTAAATACGATCAGTCTTTTGCTGATGAAATATTGGAGTTCTATGTCCATGCGAGATTTTAAAAATCAATTAAGCCGTGAAATTTCCACGATGAAATTTACCCGTTCGACATTCAAAGATTACTTTTTTATCATCATAGGTGTGGCCATCCAGGCTTTTGCTATGCGCCTCTTTCTGGTGCCTGCCTTTCTGGTTAGTGGCGGTGTCAGCGGAGCTGCCCAATTAATCAATCACCTCACAAATTTTCCGATTGGTCTGATGGTATTAATTGGCAATATTCCTCTTTTCTTTCTTGGATGGCGCTATCTGGGTGGTCTGCGTTTTGCATTAAGAACAGCTGTTGCCATCCTGATATTCTCCTTCTTAACCGATTTTCTGGTCCTATTTATCTCACCTCAAGGTGTGACCGATGATCTGGTTTTAAATAGCATTTACGGTGGTTTGATGTATGGTATCGGTTTGGGCATGGTCTATCGCGGAAAAGGCACTAGTGGAGGCAGCGACATTCTTGGCCGCATCCTCAACCATCGCTTTGGAATTTCCATTTCCACCTCCTATCTGATAACAGATTCACTGGTCGTATTAATGGGTGGATTGGTCTTCGATTGGGAGCGTGCGCTGTATGGTTTGGCTGTTATTTATGTCAGTGGACTGGCCGCTGAGATTGCCTTTGAAGGACGGGCCGTGTACCGCACCGCCATGATCATTACTTATGATCCAGAAGAGATTTCCCAAAGAATTTTTACAACACTGGAACGGGGAGTTACCATGCTGCATGGCATGGGAGGATACACCCATGAAGAAAGGACAGTCCTTTATTGCGTCATTACCCAGTCAGAAATTCCGCAACTAAAGGAAATTGTCAATGAAGTTGACCCACGGGCATTCATGGTGATTGGACAGGCGCATGAAGCGTTCGGGGAAGGTTTCCGCCCGTTGAAGGAAGCAAAGAACTAACCTGTTAGAGCAAACCTAACATTAATAATGCACCTGCAGTGATGCCTAATTGCCCCAGATGATAGGTGAACATCACCAAAAAATTTCCATACGGTACCGGGCGTAGAAACCGACCGGTAGCCAGAACTGTATCTGAAATCGTAAACAACAGGGCACCCACGCTGGCAAATAAGGCTGCTTCACCAGTCCATTGATCGCGAAACCAGGTCATCATGGCAGAAAAAAACATGATCGTGATGGTTATCATATACAAAACCACTGGTAACCACAATTTCCTGTGTTCCAATCTACGCCGCACACCCCCCACTATGCGAGGATAGGCGAGAATGACCAGACCAATCACTAAAAGAAAAGGGATAAACCCCCACGAATTTGGTTTGAGATCACCAAAGCTAAATCCAATAATATTAAGTGAGTGGGCAATCAGAAATGAAAAAAGTCCTGCAATAAAGTACCGCTTACGTAGCATTAAGAAGATATCCCCGACCAGTGAGAATACCAAACCTGCGCCAAACCAATATCCGGGTTGAATCCAACCTCCAAGGTTTGAAAAAATCACAATTAACAAAATCAGGGAAAGTGGTTTTGTAACTACACGCATCCTTACCCAGCGTTTTCCTGCAGAGACCCATTCCAATGGCATAACCAACCCCAAAATGATCGCCAAATAAGGGATCATGAATTCACCTGAAAAAAATATCTTTTTTGTGTTAATTCATTGGAATTAATTCGAATTCTTTTTATCCATTCAAAAACACCAGTCCCCATCATCCTCTCACCCCGATCAAACCTTAATAATTTTTTTCAGATCAAACGTATCCATCAACAATGCAACCCTATACTAAACCATTATCCCATGTGAGAATCACAAAAATCTCCTCAAAAACCAAATGCTATGCTTTGATTATAGAAGGTAATTTGAATTCTACATTCAATAATTTATTTCCAATCATTTTTCTGTCATCTGATGACCACCCGAAAATCAGATTCGGGTTATTCAAATCAACACGAAAAATCCTTGCAACTTTATTTCAAATCAGTATAATGATTAAGTCAATTGAGAAAAAAGATAAAATTTGTAAACTCTAAATTGTTTGTTCTTTATCAGAAACAAGCATGGAAAAATTTTCTTCTTTTAACTTGATTCAAGCTCATCAAACTTCCTTAAACTCCCGCTTCTATCAAAAATTTTTCCTAAAAAATCTATAAATTAGTCAATAACGGTATCTGTCTGATCAACGCTCTTCTTGGAACAGGAGGTGATGACTATAGGTCTTTTTTGAAATTTTGGCGTGTACGAATAGAGGGTAACAATCGTATAAGAATCTCTTTATGATAACTGTTGTAGTTTGAGAAGGATGAGAAAATGAAAATCAAATCGATCTTTAGTATTGTTTCTGTCTTACTTGTCACTGCGTTTTTTGCATCAGCCTGCGGTGCTGGTAGTGGAGATACAATCAAAATTGGTATCAATGCTGAGATCACTGGTGATAAGCCAAAAGTTGGCGAACAAAGTAAATTCGCAGCAGAAATGTATGTAAAAGAAATCAATGACGCAGGGGGAATAGATGTCGGTGGGAAAAAATACACGTTAGAATTAGTTATCGAGGATAATAATGCAACTGCAGAAGGGGCGGCGGGAGCAGCCAATAAGCTAATCAGTCAGGATAATATTCTGGCAATGGTTGGGCCAAACCCCAGCAACGCAGCTGTGCCAGCTGGTGAAGTTGCAAATAATCTCGAGACACCAATGATCAGTCCCTGGTCAACCAATCCGAATACAACTTTAAATCGACCCTGGGTATTTCGAGCCCCATTCCTGGATCCATTTCAGGGACCTGTTGTAGCAAATTTTGCAACTAGTCAATTCAATGCTACTAAAGCTTGTGTTTTATTTGATATTGCCAGTGACTATCCGAAAGGACTTGCAGATAATTTCAAAACAGCTTGGGAAAAATTACATGGTGCAGGTTCAGTATTAAAATTTGAAAGTTTCACAACCGGTGATCAAGATTTTAGTGCCCAATTAACTTCTATAAAATCTTCGGGTTGTGAAGTACTCTTTACCCCACAATACTACCAGGAAGTTCCATTAATTGTTTCACAGGCTAAAGATCTTGGAATGGACATTCCAATCATGGGAAGTGACTCATGGGGAGATCCGCAACTATTAGCACTTTGTGGCGATGATTGCGAAGGAGCATTTTTCAGCACCCACTATGTCGCTAATGGTGCAACCGGAGCTACAAAGGATTTCATTGATAAATTCAATGCTGCCTACGGCTATATACCAGGAGACGTTGCCGCTTTAACCTGGGATTCAATGATGATCGTAAACCAAGCGGTTAAGAATTGTGGAAATATTACCGGCAATCTAACCGAGGATCGCACATGTATTCGTGATGGCATGGCAAAGATCAAGGACTTTCAGGGTATCACTGGAAAAATGACGTTTGATGAGCAAGGTGACCCAATCAAATGTGCAGTCATTGTCCAGATTCAAAGTGGTGAATTCATCGCCTTTGATCAAGCTTGCCCATAAAAGGGATCGTGAATAAATTATCGGGTTAATCGTTGGAATCTAATCTCCCGACTTGCATAATCAAGATCGGGAGATTAGATTTTCTCGTAAACATTCCAGAAATCATTGCAAGGAGGATTGTGTGACTCTCGATTTCTTTATCCAGAATTTTATAAATGCCATGCAATGGGGCAGTTTTTTGGCTTTGATTGCGGTTGGATATACGTTGGTATATGGAGTACTTTTACTGATCAATTTTGCACACGGCGACATATTTATGGTTGGGGCATACACTGGGTATTTCATAGGAACGTTTCTAACCAATAACTTTGAAATTAAATTACCTTTTGATCTACCTGGTTGGGTAGTCATTCCAGTAACGATTGTTGCCACAATGTTCTTTACAGCATTGGTAGGTGTTGCTATCGAACGGATTGCCTATCGGCCCTTGAGAAATCGAGGAGCCCATAGGCTTTATCTTGTGATAACTGCACTTATGTTTGGTCTTTTACTGGAGTATGGTAACCTTGCCTTACTAGGGGCTAGTGATCGTCAATTTCCGAATCTGTTTGATAAAATTATTTACTCCATTGGTGGGATTACAGTCACCAATATCAAAATTTACGTTATTTTACTTTCATTCCTAATTATGGGAATTCTCTGGTGGATTGTTCAAAAAACACGTTGGGGGATGGCAATGCGAGCAATTTCTTATGATCGCCTCGCTGTACCATTAATGGGAATTTCTGTTGATCAAATTATTCTTTTTACATTTGTGCTCGGATCATCAATGGCAGCGTTGGCTGGTATTATGTATGGAACTGCAT
>JACZIY010000384.1 GCA_014860845.1 Anaerolineaceae bacterium | reverse complement strand
AAAGAAGACCGGAGAGACGATGGTGATATCCGGTAAATGCGTGCCACCGCGGAAGGGATCATTCAGGATAACGGCATCTCCTGGTTGCAGTTGACCGGAGAATTGTTGAATGGCAGCCTGCACGGAGAGAGGCATGGATCCCAGGTGCACCGGGATGTGCGCAGCCTGGGCGATCATCTGCGCCTGTGCGTCAAATACCGCGCAGGAATAGTCCCTTCTTTCCTTAATATTGGGCGAATAACTGGACTTGCGCAATACAGTACCCATCTCCTCCGCAATGGAGGCAAATAAATGCTTGAAAATTTCCAGGTGAATCGGGTCGTAGCTCATGATCCCACCTCGATGATAATATTCTGCAGGCCATCCACCCGGGCCTGATCGTTAGGGCTGAGCAGGATGGTAGTATCTGAGCGAATGACCACAGCTGGACCCTGCAAGCGGTTACCGGGGCACAGGGCTTCTGCCCGGAAAAATGGAGTTGGGATGGAATGGGTGTGGAAGATCACCGGCCGGGTATCCATGTAGGCCTGCTTGGGGTTGGGATCACCCAATGGCTGGCTGAGTAAAGGCGGTGGTGTGCTTTTCCCAATCGCGCGTAAGCGCAGGTTGACGATTTCAATTTTTGCCTCAGGTTTGGCGTATCCATAGGTCGCCTGATGTTGCTGGTGGAAGGTTTCCAGGAAGCCTGGGGTAAAGGGGATATTCAGTTCATAGGACTGCCCACGGTAGCGTATATCCAGGCGGTGCTCCAGATGGATATCCTCAGCGGCGGTTCCTTCTGCCAGCACATCGGCGGTACCGCGTTGTGCCAGTTCTGCCAGTAGATCGAATAACTGCTGGAAACCTGTGTCTCCCGGCAACATCACTGTCTTTGAGTAATCTTTTATCACATCCGCTACGAGCATGCCATAAGCGGAAAGGGTGGACGCCACCGGGGGGACGAGTACCATGGGAATCCCCAGACCGCGCGCCAGGTCAGCTGCGTGTAACCCGCCAGCCCCCCCAAAGGACAACAGCGTGAAGACACGCGGATCCCATCCACGTTCGACCGAGATGACGCGTAAAGCGCGTTCCATATGGGCATTGGCCACCTGTATGATACCCAATGCGACCCGGGTCGTTTCCATGTTCAGTTCTAGCGCAATTTTTTCAATGGCTTGCCAGGAGCGTTGCGCATCCAGCTGCATCTTGCCCCCCAGGAACATCTCCGGAGCAAGCCTTCCCAATACCACATTGGCGTCCGTAATGGTGGGGATATCCCCTTTGCCGTAACAGGCGGGTCCGGGATCCGCCCCGGTGCTTTCAGGTCCGACCCGCAGCGCTCCACCGGGATCAACCCGGGCAATCGAACCACCACCAGCACCGATGGTGTGGATATCCAGCATGGGTAGATGGATGGGATGCCCGCTGACGACGGCTTCGGTGGTAATTTGACGGGTTCCATCGATCAAAGAAACATCGGTGGAAGTACCACCCATATCGAAGCCAATCAGGCGTAAATTTTCACTGGGGTTGATGGATTTTCCGATATACTCACAACCGACCACGCCTCCTGCTGGACCCGAAAGGATGCAACGCACCCCGGCCTGCCGGGCTTCTGCGGGTTGGATAGCGCCACCGTTGGACTGCATTACACTTAAATGCATGCCAGGTTCAAGTTTATCCTCCAGATAAGTCAGGTATTTTCCCAGCACCGGAGAAACATAGGCATTCACCACGGTGGTGCTACAGCGTTCGTACTCGCGGAATTCAGGCAGGATCTCGGACGAAACAGAAACAAAATAGCCGGCTGCACGCAAGCTTTCGGCGATCATGGCTTCATGTTCAGGGTGCAGGAAGGAAAATAGCAGGCAGATGGCTACGGCTTCGGCTCCAGATGACTGGATGGCTACAGTCAACGCACGCACCTGGGAGGAATCGAGAGGTGTCGATACCTCCCAGGTATGCAGGACGCGCTCGTTCACCTCGAAACGCAGCGCTGCGGGGACCAGTGGTTCTGGTAAACTGACGGTCAGATCATAAAGAGCGGGGCGATTCTGACGACCAATCTGGAGAACATCCTTGAAGCCAGCCGTGCTGACCAGGGCGGTTTTTGCCCCTTTGTATTCGAGCAAGGCGTTTGTGGCGACGGTGGATCCGTGCACAATGGTAGCGTTTTTGTCATTACGATTGGCAAAAATTTCATCCAATCCAGTCAGCACTGCCAGAGCAGGATTACTGGGCGTGGAGAGAATCTTGAATGTATTGATTTGTTGGGTGATGGGGTCGTAGACGACAAAGTCGGTAAAGGTTCCGCCGATGTCGATGCCAATGCGCAGGGGAGAGGATGAGGTCATGGTTGAATTATAGTATGAATTCAATGCTGAAGATGAGATATTAACCCAAGGTGGAAGAAAAAACCTTACTCAGGTTTTCTTAGTAAACCGAATTTCAGACGTGTGATTTTTGATGAGGAAATCATTGGTCATTATCAACAATTACTCCGTCTGACAAAAAGAAATTCAAATAATCACAATTGGATTGTGAGAACGAAAAGAATATCTAAGCGAAAAACAGCTTAACCCAAACGCTTGCAAATGATCATGGTCTGATCGTCATCGAATTCGACCCGGCCGGAGAACGCCTGAATTGCTTCACGTACTCGCAAAATGATCTCCCCTGCAGGGGCAGCCCGGTGCTGGCGGATGACCTCCAGCAGGCGTTGAAAACCGAATTGGTTTTCTTGGGCATCAAAGACTTCATGGAATCCGTCTGTCAGCAGTACCACAAGGCTGCCAGGAGGCAGTGGGATTGGTAGGCGCTTTTGCAGCTCCAATTCCTCAAAAAGGCCCACCGGTAGGCCGTCGTTTCTCAGCTCATGGATCACGATTCCATTCTGATTCAAGATGTAAGTGGGTGTGTGACCGGCGTTTATATACTCCAGCAGATGACGCTTGGGGTCCAAAATGCCGAGAAACATCGTTATAAACATTGATTCGATCAAATCAGGATGTACCTGTTGGTTCAGCTTTGCCAGTATATTCCTAGGGTCGGTTTCATAGTGCATGATCGAGCGCAAATGCGCCTGGGTTTTTGCCATGATCAGCGCTGGACCCATCCCGTGGTCACAGACATCCGCCACCACCAACCCCAACCGGTTCCCTGGCATGGAAATATAATCAAAATAATCACCACTCGTATACTCGGTGGCAAAGTTCGCACCTGCGAGTTCGTAACCTGGTAAGTGCGGGATGTGGACGGGGAAAAGCTGCTTCTGTATCTTACCCGCCAGTTTATGCTCCATCTCCATCTTCTGGATGTGGATGCGGTCGGTCATATCCTTAAGCACTGACACAAAATGAGTGATCTCTCCCTGGGGGTTTTTCATGGGGGTGATTGTTTGCTCTGCAATGAAAATCTCACCATTGCGCCGCCGGTTGATGGTCTGGGTTCTGAACACCTTGCCTTGTAGGATGGTCTCCCAAAGTGAATCGTAATAATCAGACTTCATCTGACCGGATTTTATGATGCGGGGGTTGTTACCCACAGCTTCTGCCCTTGGAAAGCCTGTCATCAGCTCAAACGCTGGGTTGACATACTCAATCACGCCTTTTTTGGAGGTGATAAAGATCGCATCTGCAGTTTGCTCAAGTGCGCTTGAAAGTTGCAACAGTTCATCAATCGTGTTGTTTAAGACGGTGAGATCATCAAACATAACCATCACCTGGTCTGGCTCACCAAACACATAGGTAACTTTTAGATCTTTTACCTGATGCGAGTAAGGCAACTGATAATTGCGATGCTCACGCGAGAAACTGATCTTTTCTTGATAACAACGTTCAACTTCCGCAACCATCTGGTCATCTTGCGAATAAATCCTTCGAATCCCCAAACCGATGAACTTCTGGATGGTAGCATTGATGTCAGGCTCATCCGCATTGTTATAGTTAACCAGGATGAAGTCATTTCCCTGGCGCTGCCAAATAAAGGTAACTAAGGGAAACGCGTTGAAAAGGGACACGAAACGCATCTCGCTTTTTCTCAAATCATCAGCGGCTTTACTACTCATGGCAATAACACTGATCATGCAAAGAACATAGGGGCTACCGCCTGAGTAAAACGGGATGAGACTTAGTTCAATGGGAATGTTGCTACCAGCCTTGTGCCTGCCCAGAAGTTTCGATCTTTCGGCCTTAGGCCTGGAAACAGGATGCTGAATATATTTTTCGCGGTGCTTAATGAGGATTTGACGAAATTCCGGGGGAAGTAACACCTCGATCTTTTCACCGATCAATTCAATGCGCTGGTAACCAAATAGTTTCTCAACTTGCGGATTTGCATAAAGGATCACGCCATTCTCATCGACAATAAAAATACTTTCCGTTACTTCCTCAAGGAGAATCAACGTTAAGTCAGAATCAGGGCTGGTGGATGAGAGGTTATCTAGAAAGGCAGATTTGTCACCACGAATGAAAGCATCCTTGGCTTTCTTTCGCTGTGGTAAGGGGCCAAGATCAGATTTATGGTCGCTTAGCATCATCGATTTTCCTTATGGAAATCAGCCAAACCACTCAATGTGCACCTCGTTGCTGGGGTCAAGAGATTTTGGTTTGTCATTCCTATTACCCAGGTTAAAAAAACATTCTTATCTCAGATTGATGATTGTTGTGGCGAAACTGACTGAATCTTATCATAATTCTCTCAATTTCTCATCATCTTTTCATGATAAATTTCAATCCAAAAAACCACTCATTTCGTTTTTACCAGCCGTATAATGAAGCGAGAAATTTTCCATCAGGTCGTTGATGATCACATCGCAGGTTTGAGACCTCAACCACTTTAGGGGGCATTCTTCTGTATCATCCAGTTGTTCAGAAATTTCCAGTGTCAGCGCAACATCATTTCCCACATCACGATCGAGTGAGCATCGCCATTTGCCGGAACCCTTGTTGTAAACATCCCAGACTTCCTTTACCAGATTGAGGCTATGCATGGCGGATTTGAAGGAAGCTTGAGCTGCAGAGAATCGATCCGGCCATTCGTGCGCAGATACATTGCTGTAACGAGCCTGAACTTCTTCTAAATGAACAAGGAATTCGGGGTACGAAATATCACCCACATCCAATCCATCCATGCGATCTGCAGTTTCAACAAATAAGGTGTAGTCATCTTTAAATTCAGCACTCACTCCAGCAGAACAACCTGTAATCGTGCAGAGTAAAAATATGGATAGTGTAATCAATAGGAGAGTTTTCATGACGGTGACTCCTGTTTCCCTGCTACTATTATGACATTGGAGTCCGCTTAATTCAATCCTGATCTGGGGAATGGTGAAACGAATCGAATTTCAGGATCGTAGAAATAGCATCAAAAGTAATTCCGAAGAATCAGGCAAACTTTTATTCTATATACCTAATCCCTCAATTGCAATATAATGCAATTAGCAGAAACTGTTATTCACCCGGAGGGCAAACATGTCTGATAAACCTGAAGTTGATGTTCAGCGACGCCGCAAAGGCGAAAAACCGCAACGACGTGCAACTGCACCAGTACGGCGTCAATCCGACCAATCTGCAGCAGG
>JACZIY010000383.1 GCA_014860845.1 Anaerolineaceae bacterium | reverse complement strand
AGGATGTCAATCAATCGAGAATTGGAAACACCTGGATATCCCATATCTTCAATTTGGAAATTCAAGAGAGGCATTGGCATATTTATCAGCCAGTTATTATGGATACCCCTCTCGTTCCATGGTACTGATTGGGGTGACAGGTACTGATGGAAAGACAACGACATCCAACCTGATTTATGAAATATTACGATCAGCAGGATTCAAGTCAGGTATGATTTCGACAGTAAATGCACAAATAGGGGATGAGGTTCTTGATACAGGTTTTCACGTTACAACACCTGAAGCACCAGCTGTCCAATCTTATTTATGGAGAATGAAAGAAGCTGGGTTAACCCATGTGGTTCTGGAGACAACATCACATGGTCTGGCACAGCATAGGGTAACAGGATGTGATTTTGATATTGCCGTTGTAACCAATATTACCCATGAACACTTAGATTATCACGGGTCATATCTCGCTTACTTAGAAGCAAAAGGTCGTCTCTTTGAATCCCTCCATCAAACCCAAGTTAAATCATTCTTCCCGGACCGACTGGCGGTTATTAACAAAGACGATTCTTCCAGTGATTATTTAGAAAGCATTTCGTATGTTCCTAAGATTTTTTACTCTATTCAAGAAAAAAATGATATCTGGGCAGAAGAAATCCAACCTGAATATGATGGTGTTCGATTTAATGCATGCGGTAAGGACTTTTCAGTAACTGTACATTCTCACTTACCTGGAGATTACAACATTTCGAATGTTCTGGCGGCTTTATCTGTGGGAATATTTGGCTTAAGAATCAATCCAGATGCGGCTGCAAAGGGAATAGAAAATATGCAGGCAGTGCCCGGTCGCATGGAACAGATACGCATGGGTCAACCTTTTCATGCGATTGTTGATTTTGCACACACACCGAATGCACTTGAAAATGCGATCAAGACTGTACGGAAAATTACGGATGGAAGTGTAATCACCATATTTGGCTCTGCTGGGTTACGTGATCGAGAAAAAAGAAGGATGATGGCAGAAAAATCTACTCAATTGGCGGATATTACAATTATTACTGCCGAAGACCCTCGCACTGAGGATCTGGATTCAATTTTAGCTGAAATGCAACAGGCAGCAGAAAATCAAGGTGCTGTTCTAAATAAAGACCTGTTTATCGTACCGGATCGGGGCAAGGCAATTGAATTAGGTGTTCAGATAGCCAAAGATGGTGATCTGATTATGGCATGTGGAAAAGGACATGAGCAATCCATGTGTTTTGGGGAAACTGAATATCTGTGGGATGACCGCATCGCCATGCGAGCAGCATTATCCGAATTGTTGAATATCCCAGGACCAGATATGCCTTTCCTACCTACGAGAAATTTATAAATTCTCAAGTAATTAAAAAAAATCAGTCCCGATCAAAGGACTGATTTTTTTTAATTCTTTTTAGTATCTGTTTTGTCCGCCGCGGTTCCCTGAGCGGTTGTCGCGATTTCCACCACGATCTCCACGATTGTTGCGGTCACCACCTCTATTTTGTCCGCCGGGACGTCCACCCGATGGCTTTCCACCACGATCGCGTTCTTTGGCTTCTTCGACAGTCCAACCTTCCAAGAC
>JACZIY010000382.1 GCA_014860845.1 Anaerolineaceae bacterium | reverse complement strand
GAACAAACACCGGAAGTTCTGGCAGCTAATCTGGCTGCCAATGGTGTGCGTTATACATCCCTGACGGATCATGACAATATTGATGGAATTCCGCGTTTCCGGGAAGCCTTAAATAAACGCGGTGTGATCTGTTTCCCCGGCCTGGAATTAACTGCCCAGTTTACAGGGCGTGAGGTGCATCTGCTTTGTTATGGGTTTGACCCTCACCATCCGGATTTGAACACAACACTGGTCTCGATGCGACAGGCAAGAGCCCTGGATGTACACAGCATTGCCGGTTCAATCCGTAAAATGGGCAGTAATCAATCAAATATTGATGAAGAAATATCTCATAATAATGTTGCTCCGAGTGGCATACTGGAAGCAGGTGATGCTATTCATTTGATTCACCGGGCAGGCGGAAAGGTGTTTTTAGCCCATCCGCTGGTTTTTGAATCGGATTTCGACCAACTGGAAAGTTCCTTGATCATATTAAAATCGAAGGGATTGGATGGCATTGAAGCCGTTTATGCGCCATTTTCAGATGATCAACAAGAAAAATTACGCCAGTTGGCGATCAAACACGATCTTTTAGTGTCTGCTGGCACTGATTTTCACACGCTCAGTGATTCCAGCCAGTATGGCTATGGCATTGAAATGGGACGAGAAGATTGGAATCGATTGCGACAGGCCTTATTTGCTGGTGGAACATTTGATATGGATGGTGGTCGTAACCAGAAGCAATTATCCACATCAACCGGACAACGCCTGGGTTCAGCAGTGAATCCGCATCGTTTCAGAAAACGCTCTTATCTCATGCGGATTTTCTTGCCCACATTGTTTGCGATCGCTTTATTTTTATCAGTTATCTGGGGCGTTATTTTACCTTCCTTTGAACAGTCGTTGCTGGATCGAAAACAGGAAATGATCCACGAATTGACCAGCTCTGCCTGGAGTATTCTGGCTTCTTATGAGCAGGATGAACGAAATGGCTTATTATCTCGTGAGCAGGCACAAACCATGGCTGCTACCAGAATTGAAGCTTTGCGCTATGGCCCGGAGGGTAAGGATTATTTCTGGATTCAAGATATGCAACCACGCATGATTATGCACCCATATCGTCCGGATTTAATTGGTCAGGATTTGAGTAATTTTACAGACCTTAGAGGGGTAGCGATCTTTGTTGAATTTGCAGAATTGGTTAAACGTGAAGGTGAAGGTTATATCGAATATGTCTGGCAGTGGAAGGATGATCCTTCCCGGCTGGAACCGAAAGAATCGTTTGTAAAAGGTTTTGAACCCTGGGGTTGGGTGATCGGCACAGGTATCTACACCGATGATGTGAATGAGGAGATCGCGAGGATTGAGCAGCGCTTTATCAATACTTCGTTAATGATCTCAGGCGTTGTAGTTTTATTGTTGTTGTTCGTGTTACAACAGAGTTTGCGCATTGAAATTGAGCGCCAGGAGATTCTGGATGATTTAAAAGAGTCCACCGAGCGATATTACACATTGATTGAAGCAACCACAGAAGGCACCCTGTTGATCATGGATGAGCGTTGCCGATATGCCAACCCAACTTTTCTAAGTATGACCGGTTATAACGCGCGTCAGCTGGAATTCCTGGATCTGACAGATTTATTACCACATGACATGGAAAATAAAGCAATCTGGAAACGCTTTGAACGAATGTCCAGTGATGAGCCAGTGTCTGAGGAGGTATTTGAAGGCTTTTTAAAGCGTGCTGATGGGACTCATTTGGAGTGTGTTCTGGTTTTAAATCCGATCGTCTATGCTGGTCAGCGCGGATTTATTCTACTCGCCAGGGACATCACGCAGTCATCGGCCATATCAACGAACCAGGGTGTGATTCATGCTGCTCAGGGAGCACCAGTTGGAATATTCCGTGCCAGAGCAGTCAGACGAGCTGTATTCCTCGAGTTAAATTATTCCGCGCGCCAGTTTTTAACACACATAACACACGATCAACCGGCTTTGGCAGACTTATTTTTAGAAACGGAAGCGTTTGAGGAATTTCAACAAATGCTACAATCCTGGGGGAAGGTGGAGAACTTTGTCATTCATAGTGCTGGTAAAGATCTTACCACGCGAACTCTGTCCATATCAGCTCAGTTGGTGCAGGACCAGATCAATCAATTAACCTATGT
>JACZIY010000381.1 GCA_014860845.1 Anaerolineaceae bacterium | reverse complement strand
ACTGAATTCAATACCTCTTGACTTTCAATATCCCGCCCCTAAAGCCGGACATAAATACGTTCTTTATTCACACATACCGTTTTGTGAAAGTCTGTGTCCATACTGCTCTTTCAATCGGTTTATTTTTAATGAAGCAAAACTGAAATCTTATTACCAGAATCTACGCCGAGAAATGGATATGCTGGCTGAAATTGGTTATGATTTTGTCAACCTTTATATAGGGGGGGGGACTCCCACTGTTGATTTGAAAGAATTAACCAAAACAATTGATTATGCGAAGAGTTTATTTTCAATCAAGGAAGTATCTTGCGAAACTAACCCAAACCATCTTACAAAAGATATTTTGAATGAATTAAGAGGTAGGGTTGATCGCTTATCTGTGGGGGTACAAAGTTTTGATGATAAATTACTGCGCCAAATGAGCAGGTTTGAAAAATTTGGATCAGGTGATCAAATACTGGAAATTATTCAAAATGCAGTGGGGATTTTACCATCATTGAATATCGATATGATTTACAACCTGCCTGATCAGACTGAAGAAAGCCTTATCAGAGATCTTGAGTATATTAATAAATCTGGTGCTGAGCAAACAACTTTTTACCCATTAATGAGTGCGCCATCTGTAAAAAAGGCAATGGAAAAAACCCTGGGGCGATTAGATCACGCTCGTGAATATAAATATTTTCAAATTATCAGCGAAAAGCTTTCCAAAGTGTATCAACCGAGCTCAGGATGGACATTTTCCAGAAAAGATCTGACTATGTTGGACGAGTATATTGTTCAATATGAAGAATATGTTGGCACAGGATCAGGTTCCTTTAGTTATCTGGATGGTAATTTATTGGTAAATACTTTCTCCCTCAGACAATATGAAGAAAAAATAAAATCTGGGGAATTCCCTGTTTATAAAATCAAGCACTTCAGCAATTATGACAAGAAAAGATACAGATTTCTCATGGAAATGTTTGATTTATCTCTGAATAGTGAAAAATTCCAAAAAGATTTCAAAATACCTCTGATTTTTGGCCTACTTCCAGAAATGATGTTTATGTGGCTTTCAGGTTCATTCGGAAAATGGGAAAATGGTCGCATTCATTTACGTCCGGAAAGTCGTTTTCTTCTCGTTGTGATGATGAGGGAGTTCTTCTCCAATGTAAATATCTTAAGAGATCAAGCCAGGTCGGCTTTATCTAGAGAAGAACGATTAATGTGTGTTGTGAATGATAAACTCTATCACAACGAATTTGCATAATTAATCGCCTATTTTTTGGTCTAATGAAAATTGATAAGAATAATTATTTACAAAGAACCCTCTTACTGGTTCTCCGGTAGATTGGGAAATTAAAAATTTGGGAACCTTGCTGATTGACAATCGTGTATCTAATCTGGGGTGATTAGGGTCATATAGTTCCAGGTCCAAAATAGAATCATTTTCTTTGTAACCTGTCACCAATACCTGGTGGTTATGCGTTGGATTTTGAAAAAGGCTTGATCGTATTATCACGATTGGGACAGGTAAACTATCATTCAATCTTTCAATAATTTTTGGTAATTCATCCTGGATTGTTTTATGCAATGATTTTGAGACCGATAAGGTTGAGAAATGAATTATTTTCACTAGAACAGAAATTGTGACACTTTCTTTTTGTCTTTTCCATAAATATTTCGTATAGTTTAGCGGTAATTCATCAACAGTTTTATAACCTGGTAAATTATTCTGATCAAAAAAGAAATCCAGGGCAGTAAACACCATACCGCCACACATTCCGTAGATAAAGTTACTCTTAATTAACTTTTTAAATCTTGATAAACCTTTAAATTCGAACCGATTTGGAAAGGAATAACCGTGTGATGGGGGATTGAAATTCGTCTTCATGATTCTATTTATCAAAGATTTCGTTGTAACCCTTATCTAGTTCATCGTCATTGATGTGAGCATATCTCTGGGTAATGGCTATGTTAGTGTGTCTTGCGAGCGATTGAGCTAATTTTAGATTTCCTGAGTATTGTAGGACTCTGGTTACATAATAATGACGAAACGAGTGAGGAGTTATGGTGCCAACCGCCTCCTTACCAAGAAATTGTTCTACTCGACTGGATACAATATTTCTCCCAGTTGTTGTTGTGATTGGTTTTATTTTCTTACCTGCTCCTTTATCGTGGCGAGAAAATATTGGAAGAGAACTCAAAGGTACTCCGGAAGAACCATCCAATGTAGACCTAATTTTCAGGTAGTCTTTTATGGCAGTGATAGATCTATCTGAAAATCGGACAATCCCTTCACGATTTCCCTTGCCAATTACTATTGCCTTCTTCTCAAACCAATCGATATCTCCACGACGCAAATTACAGGCCTCATGTACTCTCAAACCAGTATCAGCCAGACAAATCAAAAAGGCTTTATCACGAAAGTTTACCAAAGTATCTGTTCTGTTTTCGGTCGGAATCAAATTAATGTTAGAAATTTGACCTAATAATGTCTCGATATCAGTTTTTGGAAATTGCGGTAACCGTTGTCGGGGAATTCTCGCACGTGTTCGAACAAGCATTCTTATAGACTGAATATTTACATTGTTTAGATTTTCAGAAACAAGATACTCAAAAAAACCAACTACAGCAGTAATGTACAATCTTTCAGTTGTTGGTGAATATAATTTTAGATCATTGATAAACAATGCAAAATGTTTTTCTGTTAATTGATTACATGGTTTATTCTCAATATCAATTGCAGCGTCCTGTAAACTGTTTTTAAAAACATTTAGACTGTTTTGATAAGTCCGGTGCGTATTTTCACTTCTAGCAAGAGATATCGTCCGCAAATAGTTCTTTATAGATATATCAATTGGAATCATATGCTAATTATATTATCAAATGGGCATCATTTGGTTTATGAGAATAT
>JACZIY010000380.1 GCA_014860845.1 Anaerolineaceae bacterium | reverse complement strand
TAATTCAGGTGGTTGTAATGTCTTCGGACATAAAATAAATGCCAGTCGGATCTCCTCTATCTGGCATTTGTTTGATTAACACATCAAGTAACCATATCATTATCCAACCCAAAGCAACCCTGACAAGGTCGATTTATCTCCACATCAAACCACCCGGTATCGATTCGGTCAACTACAAAATTGTCGTCATCCAGGATCCAGATTGATTCGTTCTTTAATTTTCGTTTTCAGGTGGAGATTGGGGGAAGTGTTAGAAGATCAGATTATTTCTTGTCTTTCTTCTTGTCTTTTTTCTTCTTCTTATCTTTATCTTTATCTTTTCCTTTGTCCTTGTCCTTGCCTTTTTCTTTGTCTTTGCCCTTATCTTTATCTTTGCCCATGCTTGCCTCCTTTGGGTAGAATTCCGACTTGTACCCCTTACCATAGCATATTTTAAAGGAAAAAGAAAGACTAATTAGCTCATAGCTGCTGGCTCGTAGCTCGTAGCTCAAGATGACTAGTCCTAAAATCATGACTGAAAATGACAGCTCAACTGCTCTTTCATGTGATTCTCAGGGATTAATACAGGTGAAATGGATAAGCTTGAACCAAAGTAAACCTCGATAGAAATCCCATAATTCAATGATAGGTGGTTTCGATCTGTATAGTAAGCAAATACAGCCTACTTGAGTGCATCCTCACAATTTTGCATCCAGGCATCCAGATCCCGGTTCTTCAGGATAAAAGAAAAATCAGTTTGGGTAGCCCACCTGCAGGCTGCTGGAAAATCTACATCAGTATCCGTATACTCAACTGCGAACACCGCTTTCCCTGCATTGATATAAGGCAGCAACTCCTCGCACCATCCTTGGGCAAAACAATCCTCACTGATGGCAAAATCGAACACATCCACCAGTTCCGCGGTCATCTCCGGGCCATTTTTCTGACCAATTGCCAGTCCACGCGCATGCGCTTCCTGTGCCAGCCATTGGGCAAAAGCAAGTTGGTCTGCATAGGTGATGGGAAACCCGGAGACATTACTGGCAATATCCATATTATCAGGCTCAATTCCATTAAACCCGCTTTGCTGGCACTGGTCCATTCGTGCTTGCAACAGAGGTGCCAGCAAATCCAGCCGGCGGATATCCAGCCAGCGTTCACCCTGCCACCCGCGGTAGCGTTTCCCCAACAACTTCGCCGGGAATTGATCTGCATCGGGACGCCAATCCTCCCAGGAACCAACGCTGATATAACAAATCGTACGAATACCCTTTTCCTTCAGGGCTGCAATCACTGCTGGATCAGTCTCGTAATCCAGGTCAATCACCTGCACAGCCAGAGATGCATCCACCTCCGCTGAATCCAATTGCTATTGCCAGGTAAGCCTGGTCTCTGGTTGCCACCAACTCTCGGCCGCTTCAGGTATGTCGGGACTGACGGAAACAACCAGTGGCGCAACTTCCTGGTCTGTAGCGCAGGCGCTCAGCAGTAGGATTGTCAAAAGGGAAAAAACAGCAAGATGTTTCATTAAGAGCTAAATAATTTGCTGGGAAATAGTATTCCCGGAATAGCCGTCCACGAATAGGAACACGAGGACGAATGAGGCTCTTCTAATTAGATGAAGTTTATTTTCATCCTTCTCAGTGAATGATTTCATGTTTAGTTATCAGTTCAATAGCTTCTTCACTACTCACCAGCACCCCTGGTTGCGTGCGTGCCATGATCCGCAAGGCTGCCTGATGGGACTCATTGTCGGTCGTAGCAGTCGCATCAGTCACCACGCGCAGGTAAAAGTCACGGGCATGAGCATCCATCGCTGTCATCAGTACACAGCCATCCGTGATTATACCGGTCACCACCACCGTGTCCACCTGCAGGCAGCGCAGTATCGTCTCCAGATCGGTGTTATTGAAGCCAGAATAACGCCGCTTGATCACCGTGTAATCTTCTGGCTGCTGTACCAGACCATCGATCAGGGCAGAGCCACGCGTGTCCTCCACGCAATGGATTGGGCTGATATCCGCTTCGCGACCAAAGTCGGTCAGCTGGTGACGATGCTCCTGGCAGATCCAGATCACCGGAAGGTTGTGGGATCGGGCAGCCGCGCTCAATCGGTTGATCACCGGGATGATGTCCAGCGCACCAGGTGTGTACAGCCGTGATTCGGGCTTAATACCGTCATTTTGCATATCGATTATCAACAAAGCAGGTTTCATGTGAAGTCCTATCGGTGAGATTTTTTATATTATAACGATTTTGCGATATAGGGCATATGACTCTTACAGCATACCCACTCACCACAACCATTTTTCTTTCCACTTTCAATGATTCCACGTATTCAATCTGAGAAGAAAATCCTATAAATCCTATGAAAATCCTGTAAATCCGAGTTCAGATTTTTTTTAACTTTGAGTTTCTTACCTTGTTCAAGCGTTTTTCTTTCATTTTCAGCGTGTTATACTAGCAAAACAAATGACCCTGACGAAAGGAACTTTGTGGATTTTTCTACCCTGGATGATGCCAGCCTGCTGGAGATAATCGCCAACGCTTATGGAAAATTGAGTGCCGAGCGCATCCTCAATGAGGCACTTGGAACGCTGTACGACCGCTACGGGCGTCTGGTGTTCAGCGTCGCCTTGAACCTGGTGGGTGATGTCGAAACCAGCGAGGAGATCACCCAGGATGTTTTTGTACGCGCCTGCGAAGGTGCACACGGTTACCGTGCACAGCTTTCACGCGTCAATACCTGGCTGGTAAGCATCACCCGGCATCGGGCCATCGATGAATTACGCCGGCGGGGTGTGCGTCCCGAACAGGCGTTGGTGGACTGGCTGGATGAAGAAGGTCAGGAGCAGCGCGATGGACTGCCAACAAAGGAGGGTCCTGAACGCGAGATCGAAACCTCCCTGCAGCAGCAGACAATCCGGCAGATGGTGGCAGACCTGCCAGCCGAACAACGTCAGGTGTTGGGATTGGCTTATTTTAAAGGAATGTCTCACAGCCAGATCGCTGCCATGCTCGATGAGCCGTTAGGGACTGTCAAATCGCGCATTCGTCTGGCTATGCAAAGACTGCGGGATGCCCTACAGGATCATGAGATGATGGAAACGACTTAGGAATGACCTCATCCAACCTGCGCTTTTTTGCGTATATTCTAATAGCACGGGTTGGATGAAAAGAATATGGATGGAGAACCTGGTTTAATGTCTGAAGAGCATGTTATTAATTTACTGGCTGGTTATGCCTTAGGGATCCTCGACGAGGAAGAATTGTCGCTGGTGACTGAGCACTTGCAGCATTGCGATGTCTGTCAGCGCGAGGTTGCTGTGTATGCCGAGACAGCTGGACATTTAGCACGCATCACAGC
>JACZIY010000379.1 GCA_014860845.1 Anaerolineaceae bacterium | reverse complement strand
TCATTGATCTGTATCAGGAATCAAGTTGAAAAGATTATTATTAAAAGATTGCTCAGATTTCCAGAATTCTTTGAATAGAACAAGAAATAATTTTCTTGATCTACAAATTTTCAAACTACGAAGCCCTCATACTTATTTTTATTTTCTCCAACTAGTCGATCAAAAATCTGGCCAATATCATGGCTCATGATGTTTTTGTCAGTTATTCCAATAAGGACAAACCGGTCGCTGATGCGGTTGTCTCTAGTTTGGAAAATAGAGGGATCCGTTGCTGGGTAGCTCCTCGTGATATTTTGCCAGGTTCTTCCTGGGGGGAAGCAATCATTGCGGGCATTCAGAAAAGTAAACTAATGGTGATTATTCTCTCTGAGAATTCTAACCGTTCCAGTCAAGTTGTAAGAGAAGTCGAGAGAGCAGTTGCCAACAATGTAATCATCATTCCATTCAGAATTGAGAACATCGACCCAACCGGTGCTATGGCATATTTTCTATCCACAGAACACTGGTTGGATGCCATTACTCCACCCATGGAAGAACACATTAATCAACTGGGCAATGTAATACAAACATTCCAATCCAGTGGGGAAAAACCGATTCTGAATCGTTTGGATCGAGAGCAGCTGGTTTTGCCTAAAAAACCTCAAAAAAAAATACCTATTTGGGCACTAATTTCACTTATTAGTTTAATCATTGTAGTTATTCTGGGTATTTTCATCTTAAACAATTTGAAACCTGATGACCCTCAAACAACATCCACACCACCATTAGTAATGGAAAATCCGACGGAGCTTCCACCAACACCGCTTCCTACTCAAGCACCTGCTTTCCAGGTTATAGGGGAATATCGCACCTCTGGATCGGCCAATAGTCTTTATCTTACGGGAAACAATATGCTTTACATTGCCAGTGGTACGGAGGGTTTAATTCAAATATCAGTTGCTGATCCATCGGATCCAAAACCAATCAGTATTTTTCAAGCATCTAGCGCACAGGATGTTGAGGTTGAAAACGATATAGCCTATATTGTTAGCGGAGATGATTCAAGACAATTAATAATAACCAGAGTAGGTGGGAATGGCACATCAACATCGTTTCCAGGTGAAGAAGGTGCTCTTGATCCCACTCGAAGTATATATAACGTTGAAGTCGAGAATGGGTTTGTACATTTAACCGGGCATAATTTCTGGGGTATTCTCGATGTGTCAGATCCATTTATCCCCAAGAACATTTGGACGTGGGTACCTCCCAGTCATTCAGGCAACCCTTGCACTGCATTTATAGAAGCTGAGATCGCCTATATTGGCTGTGGGTGGGCTGGTTTTTTTATTTTTGACCTTTCTGATCCAACCACTCCATCATTATTGAGTTCATTTGAAACGAAAAATTGGGTAATTGATATTGATGTTATCGATAAAATTGCTTATTTAACACTGGGCGATAGTGGCTTAATCGCTCTGGATGTTCACGATCCAGCTAAGCCAATCATGCTTGATCAATTAAATCTAACAGGTTTTTCCTCAGATATAAGTGTATCGGGCAATTATGCTTACGTGATCTATCTCGTTTATGAAAACAACAATGTTATGGATCATAGTGGAGTTTTTGCAGTCGATGTTTCTGATCCGGAGAATTTAAATTTGGTAGCAACGTATGATGAGCTCTTTTTCGGTTCGGACATTCAAGCGGTGGAAGATGCAGTCTTTATCACTGATGATCCACGCGGTTTAGTCGTTTTGAGTTTGGACATCGGTAAATAAATAATTTTTCACCAGATAATTTCCATTTTTTCGATTTTTTTTATTAATTTAGTCATCGCAGCCCATCATTGATAAACATAAAGGAAAGCAGGCGATTCAATGTCCCAAAGTACCCAAACATTTCGAATCTTTGTCAGTTCAACATTTAGTGACTTGAAAGCAGAACGGAATGCACTACAAGCACGTGTTTTTCCCAGGTTGAGGGAATTGGCAGCCAAACATAACTACCGCTTTCAGGTTATTGATTTGCGCTGGGGAGTCAGTGAAGAAGCTTCGCTTGACCAACAAGCTATGAACATCTGCTTAGGGGAAGTGAAGCGTTGTCAACAAATCAGCCCACGTCCGAATTTTATTGTTTTGTTAGGGGACAGGTACGGCTGGTTACCTCCTTCACCGCAAATAAATGCTGAGATTTTTAAAAGAATTTTGGACAGTATTGAAAAGGAAGAAGATCGTAAATTCCTGCAAGATTGGTACATTCTGGATGAAAACGCTGTTCCTGCAGAATGGCTTTTAAAACCAAGGGAAAAAGGTAGTGATTTTGAGAAATATTCAAACTGGCAACCGGTTGAAACACGATTACAGAAAATACTATCCGAAGCCGCCGAAATTATTTCATTATCTATCGATGATCAATTGCCATTTTATGCATCGGCAACCGAACAGGAAATAGCAGCTGGAGCTGAAAAACAAAAAGACTCACCAGACCATGTAGGTTGCTTCTTCAGAAGCATTGATCGTTTCCCAGAAAAATTTGATGTCATAACATTCTTAGAGCTTTTAGAAAAAAGAATATTAGAGGAATACCCAAATGGAATATCTCCGACCAGTAAACAACATCTGCTTGAATTGAAAAACGTAGGAAGTGATTTTTCTGCAAAGGAATTAGCCGAAATCATTCATAGATTGAATGAAAATACCCCTAAAAATACACCTGAAAAAGAAATTTTAGGTCTGATGAATCAGATGCTGGTTGATTTTACGGGTAAGGATTTTTTGAACTTGATTGAAAATGAATGGATAATTGATCGTCCAGCATTGGAAAATCAGAATGACTTAAAAGATAGGTTGAAATCAAAATTACAACAGCATGTTTTTAACTACAAAGCTACCTGGACAGGCGCGGGAATTACCTCGGAGCATATTGATCAGTTATGTCAGGATGTCTATTCATTCTTAGAAAGAATCATTCTGGAAGAAATTAATAATCCACACACAAAGTCAAAGGGTGAAAGTAAACTTCTAAAAATAGAGGTCAGTAAATATCGGGATTCTGAAGGGAACGCACATCATGCCTTTGCAGAGGAACGATTAAAATTCTTCGTCGGTCGCACGGAGATTTTAGAAAATATCGATCATTACCTTCAATCCAATGAGAATGAGGTACTGGGAATTGTTGGAACAGGTGGTACAGGAAAATCTGCCCTTATAGCTAAAACCGTGGAAGCAACCCAAAAAAAATATCCAGATGCAATCGTCGTATTTCGTTTCATTGGAGCTACCCCACCTTCCTCCGATGGACGGAATTTATTGGAAGGATTATGTAAAGAGATTTCTCGGTGTTATGGGGAAAGTGAAACAGATATTCCAAATGAATATAAGGATTTAATACCCACATTCCACAAGAAATTAAAGCTGGCTAATCAGGAGAACCCCCTCTATTTGTTTCTTGATTCATTAGATCAACTTTCAAACAATCATGGAGCAAGAAACCTAAACTGGATACCAATGGAATTACCTCCAAACGTGAGAGTAATAATCACAACCAGAGAAGAAGACACTTTTGAGTATCTAAAAAGTAAAACATCCTTGTTGGAAATCCTGGGTGGACTCTCCCGGAAAGAAGGAGATGTACTGTTAACACAATGGTTAACAGATGCTGGTAGAACTCTGCAAACAGATCAAAGAGATGAAATAACGAACAAATTTATGGTTGAAGACCTGAAAAGCGAAAAAAAGATTACTGCAGGGAATCCTTTGTATCTGAAATTGGCATTTGAAGAAGCCAAATTGTGGAAGTCATTCACGCCTGTTGAAAATTTATTTCCAGGAATTCATGGAATTATCAAGAAAAACATGTTTGACCGCTTAATGAATGAGAGCAACCATGGAGAAAAATTAGTATCCCATGCGCTTGGATATTTAGCTGCATCGAGATACGGACTATCCGAGGACGAACTGGTTGATTTGCTATCACGAGACTTTGAAGTGTATGATTGGTTTTTCAAGAAGAGTTATCATGTGCCGTCCGATTTACTACAAAGAGCAATTGAGTACAAAAGACCTTTCAAAAAAGAAGAAAACGAACCAATAACAGAACCTTCCATGGAAGAACAACGTGTCGCCTTGAATTGGTTAAAAGATATCCGTACCCCTCCTGAAGAGGTTTCTGATTTTCTACAGAAAGTCCTAATCAAACCAGATGGGCCAATGTTACCAATTGTTCTCTGGTCACGTCTATCTTTCGATTTGGCACCTTATTTGAGTGAGCGCTTATTGGAAAAGATTCCATTATTGAATTTTTATCATCGTGAATTAGGAGAAGTCTCGAGTGAGGTATTTTTAGGTGGAGATAAAGAAAATTATTACCATGAAAAATTAGCAGATTATTTCAAGTCCAAAGCAGATCCACAAAATAACAAAAGTTGGCTTGGAAAAAATATTCATGGGTTGAGTGAACTACCTTACCATCTCACAAAAGCAGGCAATAGAGATGCCGTATTTGAAGTGTTAACCGATTTTAAGTTTTTAGAACATAAAGCTGAGGAAGTGGGGATATCAAAAGCAATAGATGAGAACGGTTTCGAGCAAATAAATTCAGATGGTGTTCAACAATTACAGAATGATTATAGATTTGCGCTGGATACATTATATACCGATGGGAGTGGTGTTAATTCAGGAAAGGCACCTTTGATCAGAACTGCTGAAAAATATGGGGAAAAACACAAAGTATATTGCCCAGTCTGCAACAGAACTTCAACCATTCATGAAAGCCAGATTGGCAAAACGATCACCTGTCCTCACCAGGATTGTCAAACTCCTCTCAAATTGAATGTTTTTGTGACTGAGATGGATTGAGGTGTTTATCGATGGAAAATAATATTCTGAAAGAGAAATCCACTCAACAGCAAAGTGTTTTGCATTCCTTTTCTCGTGCACTAAAACGGGAAGCTTTTAACCTTTCCCAACATCCAGACTTAATCTGGCAGCAATTATTTAACCGCCTGCAATGGGCGGGGGATGATGCGAGAAATGCAATAGAGTCTGAATATCAACATCGAAGAAAATCAAATTCCAAAGCCTGGTTCTGCTCATTATCTCACCCTCAAGAAAATGAAGCTTTTCAATTTTCTCTATCAGGCCATAAAGATCAGGTTAATCACGCTATATTCAGCTCAAATGGAAAATTAATATCAACGTCCAGTGATGATGGCACTGTACGAATTTGGAAAGCTGATTCCGGAAAAGAATTGATCAAACTTGACGTACAACCATATAAAGTGATATCAGCTGTTTTTTCAAAAGATAGCAACAGAATCCTATTGATTACAAATGGATTTAGGGAACATGACACAAAAAAAAATTACTATTCCAGGGCAATGGTTTGGGATGTAAATACATCACAAATGTGTTTTGTGATCGGTAGCCAGAATCGATGGGTAAAACAAGCAGTTTTTTCACCTGATTGCAGGCTCATTGCTACAATTGAAGATAAATATATTAAAGAGCAAATCTATTATCTAAATGATGATCAAAAAAAAGATTTACTTTCTCAATCAGAAGTGAGAATTTGGGATGCAGAAACTGGAGAGCAATTACACATAATTAAAGGAAATGTAGGAGAAGTTTCCGCAATCTCCTTTAATAAGGATGGCTCGATTATCGCAACCAGCTGCATGGGAGATGTTAAAGAAGGACAAGAACCAACCGGAAAATGGATAATGACCGGTGTCAACCAACAAAGCCCTGAGTACCGGAAATATAGGATTGTTAAAGATTCAGCGACCCATCTTTGGGATACCAATACTGGCAAAGAGATTTTGACATTATCAGACCATAAAGGTGGTGTATTTAATGTCGTATTTAGTCCTGATGGATCAAAATTACTAACAATTGGCATTGATCCATCTGCGATTCTTTGGGATACAAAAACGGGTCAGAAAATAAAATTTTTTAATGAGATTTATGGCTCAACTCTTTTTTCCCCCGATAGCAAGAAAATTATAACGAATGAAGGTAATCAAATTAGTTTATGGGACCTTGACGCAGGAGAAAAATTACACACAATTCAGGGTCATGAAGAATGGGCAGCGGAGTCAGCACATACGATCTCTGGTAGAAGAATTGAAATCAAGGATGTTCTTTTCAATTCTTCTGGCGATAAAATTGTGACCTGCGGGAGTGATAATACCGCTATCGTATGGGATATCACCAGTGGGAAAGAATTAATTAAACTCTCCGGGCATGATCAACCGGTTTTAACCGCTGGTTTCAGCCCTGATGGGAATCATGTTGTGACAGCCAGTGCTGATGGAACAGCAAAAGTCTGGTTGATTACAGATGAAGTTCAATCTGATGAAGTTTTCGGACATATTGGGAGTATTACTTCTGTTGTTTTCAGCCCGAACGGTCAGACTTTAGCAACCGCTGGGTACGATCGCACCATCTGTATTTGGGATCCAAACACCGGTGAACTCATCTCTAAATTTGGATATGATGAGGAAGAAGTCAATTATTATGATCGATTGGTTTTCAGTCCCGATTGTACTCGAATCGCAACGATGCAAACAGGGAGGTTTTTTCCAAAAGTGTGGAATGTTCAGGAAGGGACATTAGAATTTAAATCAGAGCATAAATATGGTGTATTAGACCTGGATTATAGTCCCAAAGGAACCTGTTTCGTAACAGGCAGCAATGATTTCAATGGGTATATTCGGGATACTAAATATGGGTGGGAAACATATAAACTAAAAGGGCACACAGGCTGGATGACTACAGTGGCTTTTGATCCTTCCGGTGATTTTATTGTCACGGGCAGTACAGACCATTCGATAAGAATTTGGAAAACCTCAAATGGCAAGTTGGAAAAAATACTTAATGAACATTTGGATTCAGTCAATATGATTGTTTTTAATAATTCAGGAAGCAGGTTTGCCTCAGCAAGTGATGATAAAACGATAATAATTTGGGATTTTCAAACAAAATTACCTTTATTTAAATTTACAAACCAAATTACCGCAATAAAGCACATTGCTTTCAGTAAAGATGGAGAATTAATTGCTGCTGTGGATGAAAGTGGACAAGTTCTATTTTCAGAAATCCCCAGAGATAAGAAACAAAAATCCATTTTTTCAAAAAATAAATCAGAAGAAATAAAAATTATTCAAACATTTAATGGGAATCTTTTTCGGGAAGTCGTTGGTGCTGGCCAAAGAGACACGAATGAATTGGATTCACCTGGTTTATATTCCTTCAACCCCAAAGGAGATCACCTCTTTGCAATCTGTAATGATGGTTTAATAAAAGTGTGGCAAATTGAAACAAAAACCGAAGTTGCTGCCTTTCCATTGTTATCATTGACAAATTTTGATATTTCACAATCGAAACCTTTAATGGCTGTCGGAGACGAAGGAGCGCGATTGCATTTACTTGAATTAGTAGGAATTCCCTAAGATTGAAAAAAGTGGAGATAAAGACTAATGGTGTCGAGTAATTTAACATAGAAAAGGAATTTGATAAAAGATGCCAATGCCATATTACAGAAATACAAGTTCAGCTCCGTTATTTGCATTGCTAGGTATGGTTATCATTTGCTTGATGATATTTTTCACTCCTCGTGTTTTATCAACAACTTTAACGAAAATAACTGGAAAGACAAAATTGTTGGAATTCGAGAAAGACTTCGAAAAGATTAAACACCCACAGGGTTCGGAGCGTATTTCATTCAGAAGCAATTTTGGCAATTTTGTTCAGGATCCAAAAGGTTGCGATTTTTTTGTGGGTGAGTTACGAAGTTATATTGGTGACGCAGATGCTGTTCTAACAAATTATATTGGTCAGACAGTTGATAAATATCCGCCCCAGGTTGTGCTTCTCGAGAGTGAACAATTCCCAGAGGAAATTAAAAATGTTATTCCTTCTCCTTTGAATGAAATGACCAATTGGAACCTGCCGCAAACTAATGAGCAGCAGTTAATATTTTTGGTTTATGTGCTAATTGTTGATTATGAAGGAGATTTGAAACTTGATTGTAGTCTTCAAGATTAATAATTTGAGAAATGTATGAATTGGAAGTTATGATGGATGATCAAGAATTATCTAAAGATGCCAGCGACCAGGGGTTTATATTAAATTCTTTTTCTGGTGCTCTGCAACGAGAAGCACATATCCTCACCCGTAATCCAAACCTTTTATGGCAGCAACTATACAACCGATTGCAATGGGAAGGAAAGTCTATCAATTCTCTGATTGATTATGAACGAAAGAAACGAAGCGTGATTGGAAGGGAACTCTGGGCTCATACAAGAACGCAATTTCGGGAATCTGAAGGATTACAAAACACACTCACTGGCCATCAGGCTGGAGTCTCAGCATGTGCAGTCAGTCCTGATGGACGTTATATTATATCAGCCAGTCTGGATAAAACGCTCAAATTATGGGATGTAGCTACCGGGGCAGAGATTGGTACATTTATTGGCCACAACGATCAGATTCTGGGATGTGCTTTTAGTCCTGATGGCTATGTCATCATTTCTGCCAGCCAAGACATGACATTAAAGAAATGGGATACTTTCACGGGGCGGCAGCTACACACTTTCACTGGCCACACTGATTGGGTGTTAAGTTGCCATATTAGTCCAGATGGTAATCATTTAGTTTCCGCAAGTAAAGATGGCACAATGAGATTATGGAATTTGAGAACTGGTGAATTTTTGAAAATTCTTAAAGGACACTTTGGTCCGGTAGTTTGTTGCAAATTCACCCCTGATGGGCAATTTATCGTTTCTGCCAGTGTAGATAAATCACTCAAGCTTTGGAATGCAGCAACTGGTGAAGAGATTCGCACATTCAACGGACATTCTGATTGGGTTCTTGGATGTGCAGTTAGTCCTGATAGTCACTTTTTGGTTTCAGCTAGTAAAGATGGAACTTTAAAAGTTTGGGACTTACAAAATGGAAAAGAGTTTCGTTCTCTACGAGGTGGTGAAGGCTCATTGCATTCAATATCAGGTTACACATTTTCAGTTATGAATTGTGATGTAAGCCCAGATGGTATATGGATTGTTTCTGGGCATGCAGATAATATTGTCAGAACTTGGGAGTTGAATAGTGGCAAGGAGTTGCAAAACTTTATTGGTCATACTGGGGGAGTTCAGGGGTGTGCAATAAGTTCTGATGGCACCTGGTTTGTTACTGCCAGCCATGATAAAACATTAAAGATTTGGAAAAAACCATCAAGTTACACTACCCAAGTGATCCAAGGACATACACTTCCAATTAATAATTGTTTATTCAGCCCGGATGGTAAACGAGTCATCTCTGTTGGCGATGATCGCTTCATCATCGTATGGGACACCTCCAATGCGAGTGAAATCACCTCATTAAAAGGCCACTCACGTGATGTTCGTGCGTGTGCAATGAGTCCTGATGGAAACCACATTATTTCTGGTAGTGCAGATGAAACGCTAAAAATATGGGATGCAACCAACTATGATGAGCTTTTCTCGAGAAAAGGTCATACTGGGCCAGTTGTGGGGTGTGATGTAAGCCCTGATTGTCGATGGGTTGTTTCTGCGAGTTGGGATAAGACTCTTAGGTTATGGAATGGTATCAAAGAGTTTAATTTCCAACAAACCTTCACTGGTCATACTGATAAGGTATTAAATTGTGCCTTCAGTTCGGATGGACTCTGGTTTGTCTCTGCAAGTTCTGATAAAACACTTCGGGTGTGGGATATTAAAAGTGGTACGCAACGATTTATCCTAGAAGGTCATACTGATACAGTTACAGATTGCGTAGTTAGTCCAGACAATAAATTAATCATTTCAGCAAGTAATGATGGGTTGTTAAAAATTTGGTCAGTAGAAAAAGGAGAGGAATTATTTACTCTGATTGGACATTCATCTGGAATATCTGGATGTGCAATTAGCCCAGACAGTGCTTATATTATATCTGCCGGAAAAGATAAAAAATTAAAATTATGGCGGTTAAGTGATAGAAGTGAAATATTAAATTTCCCTCTGCTTGGTGCGGGTTGTAGTGTAGCATTTCACCCATGGTTAACCAAGGTGGTTTGCGGAGATTTTGGTGGAAATTTATATTTCCTTGATTTAGAAGGCTTCAAATATGGACTAATAATCGTCACCGTTTCCAAAAAGAAACAGGAGCTATTGATACAATGTCCGGCTTGCCAACAATTATCTACAGTTGTTGAAGCACAAGTTGGAAAGGAGTTTACCTGTCCTAATCCAGATTGTAGTTTAGGAATGTACCTAAATAACTTTTCGATTGAAGCAAAGGAAGAAGATAGTGAAACAAGAATAATCAGTGATTTTGTCTCAATACTATTTATCACCTGGACATTCTTGTTTGGATTACTGGGATTAGTTATTGCGGTTCCAATAGCAATAGGTGCATACCGCCAGACTTCTTCTTACATATTGGCCATATTTTTTGGTGTAATGATTTCATTTGCCATTGGAAGAGGTTTGGCTGAAATAAAGCTTTTTTATCACAAATTAAAACGTATTTTCCACATGGTACTTTGGCCGATACTTACAATTCTTTTTGTCACCCAATTCTATAGGTTATTTTCGAGCTTTACTTGGGTGACATTGTTAGCTATTCCAGTCGGTCTTTGGTTGCGTTCGATGACTCATCGTTTGTTGTTTCGCGGGATTGATGATGAGCATGAGCGATTAGAAAAGTTTCGGGACATTGCAATAAAAAAAACAAGAAAGTGATAACAATACAAGTGATCATAAAATAAAAGACAAATTTTTGAAAGGAATAAAGAGAGAAAATGTCAACCCAACAAACAAAAAAAGCAGTGATGACACTCACAATGAGTGGGTATATACCATCTGAAAGGGTGGTCACTAGAGCAATACAAATGGCTATAATGCCTGAAAGCAGAGGTTACGATATAAGATCAATTGACTCTGTTGGAGATATTGTGTTTGGAAAATCAGATATAAAAACTGCACTTACCAGAAATAATATTGATCTCGCAATTTTCCCAAAAGAAAATCTAATATTCTTTAATCCTTCTGCTTTTAATTCTTTACTTCAATTAGATTCTAGTTTGGGTGAGTATAAAGATTGGGAATCCTTAGTTTACTCATTTGTTATTAATAATTTCCGCTTGGCTGTGATTTCAATCTCAGGTGAAAAGGTAGGGTTGGATATTCATCAGCTATCCCCCAAATCATTTGATCAAGCGTTACGCGATACAAATACCCCCAGAAAAAATCGTGAATCTTTCTATCTGAGCATAATTTTAATTTTGGCAATGGATATTTTCACTTGGATGGGTTGGGGGAAGTTGACTGGTGGATGGCAAATTTATGCAATGATTGGTGTAGTTCTGATTATAAGTTTGAATATCTTTCTATCTGGAAAGGAATTAGGATTAAGATTGGTTTGGGTAATATTAACCGCAATATTTGTCTTTTTTTCCTTTATTACCGTATTGATATTCAAAGGTTTTTTATGAAAATCAATAATTGAGTATAGATAG
>JACZIY010000378.1 GCA_014860845.1 Anaerolineaceae bacterium | reverse complement strand
AAATTAGATCAACATCCCGAAAAGAATAATGACAATGGAAAAATTGATTAATTTAGACCATAGGAGTTAAGAATGAAATATCGCACCCTGGGAAAAACAGGCGTTAAAGTTTCGGTGGTCGGCATTGGAACCAACCGTTTTGGCTCAGACAAAACCCCTCAATCAGAAGTAAACCGCATCATTGATCAGGCTTCAAACCTGGGAATCAATCATCTTGATACAGCCAATGCCTATCAGAATGGCAATTCGGAAATAGTCTTAGGAAATGCGCTCAAAGGCAAATGGGATCGCTTCTTTCTGGCGACAAAATTTTACTTCCCGACCGGAGAGGGCATCAATGATCGCGGCGCGTCTCGCTACCATATCTATAATGCCGTGGATGCCAGTTTGAAACGCCTGCAGAGTGATCATATCGATCTCTATTACGTCCATCGTTGGGACGCAGAAACACCGATCGAAGAGACACTTCGCACGCTGGATAATCTGATTCAGATGGGAAAAGTTCGCTATCTGGGTGCTTCTAATTTCGCTGCCTGGCAACTCGCAAAATCGAACTTACTGGCTGAATTCAAAGGCTGGAGTGCTTTCGCTGCCGTGCAATCCCATTACCATATGTTCGAAAGAGATCTCGAAAAAGAAGTGATTCCTTTTTGCCAATCTGAGAATGTAGCACTAATCCCGTACTTTCCCCTGGCAGGCGGCTTCCTGACCGGAAAGTATCAAAAAGGCAAACCCGCTCCGGCCGGTTCGCGTGGTGAAAGCAGTGAATATGTTCAAAAATACATGACCGATAAGAATTTTGATATTCTTGAGAAATTAATTACTTTTGCAAAAGATCACAATTACGAGATGAATGAACTGGCAATCGCCTGGTTAGTGGCTCAACCTCAGGTTGCGTCTGTGATCTCTGGCGCAACCAGCCTGGAGCATGTCAACCAGAATGCGATTGCTGCGGAATGGGTTATAACACCTGCTGAATTGGAAGAAATCGAGAAAATTTTAAGGGGAGAATCATAAATTTCTTCCCATTTTGATTTGACATAAAACCATACCTCTCCTAAACTAATCAAATGCTTGCACGCGTTTTTTCTTGTGGCGTCATCGGATTAGAAGGCGTCATCATCGAAGTAGAAGTAGACTCAAGCAACGGACAATCCAAAGTGTTGATTGTAGGTCTACCCGACGCAGCGGTTCAGGAAAGTCGTGAACGCGTTCAGTCTGCGATTAAGAACAGCGGTTTTACATTTCCGCGCAAGCGTGTCACCATCAACCTGGCTCCAGCAGATGTACGCAAAGAAGGGCCTGCCTACGATTTACCCATAGCGGTGGGTGTTCTGGCAGCCAGCCAGCAGATCAACCCGGTCAAGCTACATAAAAGTCTTGTGGTCGGTGAGCTCTCTCTGGATGGCACTTTACGGCATGTGCGCGGAGTCCTTCCGATGGCAGCCTTAGCCCGTGAGGAAGGTTTTCAGCGCTTGATTGTCCCCAAAATAGATGCTGAAGAAGCTGCCTTAATTCCGGATTTAGAGATTATTGCCGTAGAATCCTTACGGCAATTAGCCGATTGGTTGCGCGGGGAAATTGAAATTGAGATTCCCAAACCATCTTTCTCATTAGATGAAGCCATCCTGCAATACCAGACTGATTTCCAGGAGATCAAAGGGCAGGAACATGTCAAACGCGCTTTGGAGGTGGCCGCCGCCGGAGGTCATAATGTATTGATGGTCGGACCGCCCGGTTCCGGTAAAACATTATTGGCAAGGGCTCTACCTTCCATCATGCCCACCATGACTATCGATGAAGCTCTGGATGTCACCCGTATCTATTCTGTGGCAGACCAACTCCCCTCAGACATTCCAATCATGCGTTCACGTCCTTTTCGCTCACCTCATCACACCATCAGCCATGCCGGTCTGGTGGGTGGTGGCAACTGGCCTCATCCTGGCGAGATCTCACTGGCACACCGTGGTGTCCTCTTCCTGGATGAGTTGCCAGAGTTTGGTTCCCGGGTATTGGAAGTCATGCGCCAACCAATGGAAGATAAAGTGGTCACCATCAGCCGCGCGCAGGGATCCCTCACCTTTCCAGCTAATTTCCAGCTCATTGGTGCGATGAAT
>JACZIY010000377.1 GCA_014860845.1 Anaerolineaceae bacterium | reverse complement strand
GCCCTTATGGGAGATGCCCTGGTGGCAAAAATCCGATGAGCTAATATTCTCATTACAAAATGATGTTCATCAGGCATCTAAAGGTTTGACCACCAGGAATGTTTATCCAACCCGTTCCTACGCTGGGGAGGTAACGACCATGGATGTCACCATAAAACCTCTATTAGATGAAGAAGGCAACCCGATTCTTTTAATAATTGAAGCGCGTGATATCACAGAGCGGGTTCAGTCAGAAGAAAGACTGGTTCAAAATGAAAAAGAAATTCAACGTTTGTATCAGGCAGAAAAGCAAGCTCATTTTCTTGCTGAAACATTAAGAAGTGCAGCGCTTGATCTTTCCAGTTCATTAATCAGTGGGAATGTTTATGAGTCTTTATTAAATAATATTTACAAGCTGGTACCTTACACCAGCGCACATATCGGTTTATTGGAAGATGAAGATCACTTGATAGCCCGGATCGCTCGTGGGGAGGAAAATTGGCCGGAAGATAAGAAGTTTTTCGGTAGACGCTTCGATATCTTACATATTCCTTCTTTTAGAGCTTTATTCAGTCAAAATCAGGTAGTTTCCATACCAGACACAAGCTTACATCCTACTTCCAAATATTTTCCAGGATATGATTATGTTGGTAGTTGGATCGCGATCCCCCTAATGGCGAGTGATCAAATCATCGGCTTGTGTTTACTGGAACATGTTCAACCCAATTTCTTCACGCCTGATTTAATCGAATGGGCATCAGCAGTCGCCAGCCAGGCAGCGATTGCCATCCAGAATGCTTGGTTATTTGAACAAGTTCGGGATGGACGAGAACAATTGCAGGCACTCTCACGGCAATTGGTCGAAGTACAGGAATCCGAACGACAATATATTGCCCGTGAATTACATGATGAAGCCGGTCAAACCCTGGCTTCGATGATGGTGGGGTTTAAAGTTTTGGAAAATCAAAGCAACGATCCTCAGGCTGTTATCGCTCAAAGCCGTGAACTTAAAAAAATTACGGATGGTGTTTTGGAGAATTTGCACCGGTTGTCGATTTCTCTACGGCCAGCAACCTTAGATCATTTAGGATTAATCCCTGCCCTGCGGCAACATACAGAGATGATCCGTTCGCAACACAAGCTCAATATTCAATTTGAGGTGATTGGCAATATCAATCGACTTCCCACAGAATTAGAAACAGCCATTTACCGGATCGTGCAGGAAGCGCTCACCAATATTGTCCGTCATGCAAAAGCTTCACATGCAGATGTTTTATTGGAAAGAAAAAAGGATACAATCATAGTCATTATCGAGGATGATGGCATTGGTTTTGATCCTAATAATAAGGTGATTAATCATCTGGGGCTGGTGGGAATGCAGGAAAGAGCAACCATGTTGGGAGGGAGCATCACTTTGGAGAGTTCCCCGGATAGAGGATCGACAATAAAACTGGAGATACCATGGCAATTCGAATTCTAATCGCTGATGATCATCGCATTATGCGGGCTGGTTTAAGGTCGCTATTAAAAGCAGATCCAGGACTTGACGTCGTTGGAGAAGCAACGAACAGTCAAGAAGCGCTGGCGCTGGTAAATCAATTAAAACCAGATGTCGTGGTTCTGGATATTGGCATGCCAGGGAATGAAAATCTGGATGCTCTAAAAGAAATAAGAGCTGTTTCACCGGAAATTCGGATTTTAATGTTAACAATGCATGAGGATAGCGAACTTCTACAGGAATGCCTGCGGCAGGGAGCAAATGGATATATTATCAAACGGGCAGCAGAATCAGAATTGATTGATGCCATTTATGCTGTTCAACGTGGCATGGTATATGTTCACCCATCCATGATCCAATCCCTGGTGGCAATTCCGAAAAAGATCAAAACAAAGTCTTCTGAAGTGGAACCACTAACTCAGCGGGAAATTGAAGTTTTATTATTGATTGTTGA
>JACZIY010000376.1 GCA_014860845.1 Anaerolineaceae bacterium | reverse complement strand
AATTATGACAATTCTTGGTACAATTAGCCACTGGGCTTAACGTTGCAAGGAGGAATGGATGGATACCCCTGAGTGGTTATTTCGTATTCGCAAAGATTTAGAAAAAATTACCGGTCAGGTGGCTTGTGAAATCTGGCCGACCCCAAAAGGCAAACCCTATTTTAATTACCGTCTGGAACATGTCCGTCAGGTGGAACGCGATGCCCGCTGGCTCTTACAGCAGGTCGGTGGTGATGAGGATGTGGTTCTGGCGTCTGTCTGGCTGCATGACCGCTTTCAGCCTCAACTAGCGAAACCCGATCGGCATGCCCTGCTGGCAGCCAACTGGATTCGTGAGAATCTGGCGGAGACTGGTTTCCCACAGGAGAAGACCAATCTGGTGGCCTATGTGGTTGCGATGCATTCCAGCGAACCTCTATCTCTACCGGAAGAGGATCACGATGCCCGTGTTTTATGGGATGCCGATAAGCTCACCAAGCTGGGGCCGCTGTCTTACACCAATATGATCGCTGTGATGCCAGCCTTTCCCGAGCATGTCATGAGCTATGGCGAGATTGTGAGTATGGCGAAGAATGAACTGGAACGCCGCAAAGAACTGGTGGAACTGTTTTATTTCCCGGTCTCGCGCAAACGTGCAGCCCAACGTATTGCAGCCCAGGAAGCCTTTATCAATCAGATGGGGCGTGATATTGCAGGAATGTAAGGTTCAGGCTATTGGGAGTTACTAGGGTGAGTTGTATTGTGGTACCGTGTCCCATGGATTAAAATCCAAGGATACTCAGGTTCAAACCGATTGAAATCGGTTGGGTGAAATAACCCTTTTCAAAGGGTCCTGGGAGAAGCAGTGCAAAACCAAACCGGCCTTTCACCTACTCCCACTTGAGGATGTTTTCCAAAAAGTAGGGCAATTGCTTCTGCCACCAGGGCCAGTCGTGGTTGACATCCTGTCCCCAGTAGTCGACCCAGGCGGGGATGCACTTATCGCGCAGGATTTGCTCGAGGGCACGCGTATCCCGCAACATGTCGTCCTCCCAGGCACCCTGACCAACGGAAACGATGATCTTACTCTGACGGTACTGAGAGAGATACCACTCTTCTTCCAGATTGGGCAGGTAGGCTAAAGGTACATTGAAGTAAACAGTCTGATCCATGTAATCGCTGATGAACATGGAAAGTTGATAGAGGCCACTCAGAGCGATCATACCGCTGAAGATATCCGGGTGACGGAAGAAGAAATTACAGGCGTGGTAAGCACCCATGCTGGCACCGGTAACAAGGAATTTTTGCTCATAGCCCTCTTCATGTGTGCGGATGAAGGGTACCACCTCCTGAATGATGTAGCGATCATAGGCTTCATGGCTCAAGGCACGCGCTTCAGGTGGAGCATCCCAATTTGCCCAGGATTGACTGTCTATCGAGTCGACAGTGAAAACCTTGATGCGTCCATTTTCGATGAAGGGATAAATGGCGTGGATCATGCCATTGTCTTCGAAATCAAAGAAGCGTCCGCTCTGGGACGGAAAAACCAGCAGCGGGATACCGTTGTGACCATAGACCTTGAGTTCCATATTCTGGTTGAGGTTGGGACTCCACCATTGGTGATATTCGATCTTCATCCCAGATCATCCCCGAGTGCAGCCAGAATAACCTGTTCAGCTGCCATGATGTCTTTAAGGTGTGGTGAACGCAAGATGTAGCCATAATCCCCAAGCGCATTGCGCAGGACGGCTTCCATGGGTTGATGGTGCACAAGGATATCGTTAAACTCGGAGAGTACTCCATTATGCGGTAAGGCATAGTGGATGTGGTGTTTGCGACCCAGGTAACCGCAATAATACGGATGGGTAACCTGTGCATCAAAGCGGTTGTCTACAATCATGTTAGCGTATTCGGCATAGATATCGATATCATTAGCATAGTTGTACATATCGGTGGTCAGTCCGCCGGGAGGGCGCATGTTGACTTCCAGTGCGATGATGTGGCCATCGCTGGTACGGAAGTATTCGAGATGGAAGAAGCGCGCACGGATATTAAAAGCTTTGACCGTGCGCAAGCCAATCTCCTGCAGGTCTTCTGGGATTTCACGCAAGCTATAGTAGAAAAAATCCAGGTCATCATTGACGGTTTCCATCACACCCTGACGGAAGACATCCACGGTAGAAAAGACAACCCTGCCATCCTGATCTGCCAGCCCGTCATAAGAGACCACCTGCCCCTGGATGAATTCCTCAAACAGATAATCGACGGGTGGTTTGCAGGCAAAGAAGTGCTGTAGATCCTGCTCATTATGAATCTTATAGGTCGCAGCTGCCCCCACACCTTTATCCGGTTTGGCTACTACCGGGGTCCCGACCTCGGTTATGAAATGCTTTGCATCATTATAATCCCGGATGATCCTACCACGCGCCACCGGAATCCCTGCCTGCTGATAGATCTCTTTCATCAAAGATTTTTGTTTAACCCAGGCAATTTCTGCAGTTTTGGGACCTTCGATATTAAAATCCGTACGAATTTTGGCTCCGGTCTCCAGCCAATACTCATTATGCGATTCGAAACAGTCGATCTTCCCATATCGGTGGGTGAAATACCCCATTGCCCGTATCAGTTCGTCATAATTGTGCATGTCAGAAACACGATAATATTCGGTTAGATAACGTCTGAGCGGATCTGAAAGCTGAACAAAGGCAGCATCGCCAATCCCCAATACATTGACACCCGCTTCGCGTAGTTTGACTACGAAGGGGTAGTAATTGGTGGGAAAATGGGGTGAGAGATAGACAAAGTTCATAATTTAGATAAACCCTGTAAATAATCTACAAATTATATAATAAAATTGAGAATGAAGATTAACAAAAGGGGGGCAAAAATTCTCTAATGGGGTAACAAACCGCTATAATAACTTAACCTGTTCCAAATATCGATTAAATGAACTAAAATGTAGGAGGATACAATGGAATCGCAAATTGTCACAATTCTGGTAGCCATTGGGTTGATATTGTTTGCTTTATTCAAATCAGTGACGCTGATTCAGCAGATTCTCAAAAAAAATAAAGGTGAATCCTGGCAGGTTTCAACCGCCGCAGTGCTTTCCAAACAGGTGACGAAGAAAATTTCAACACGGTCTGGTGCTTCTTATTATCCTGAAATTACTTATCGATACACTGTCATGGGGCAGCAATTTGAGAAAACCATCCGTTTGGTTAAATATCTCTCCCGACAAAAAGCGCAAGAAAAAGTGGACAATCTAGGCACGTCCATCGAAGTGCGCTATAACCCGAATCAGCCGAAAGAGCATATCTCAGAATATGATATTGTGAATTATCCGGATATCATTCTGATTGTAATCATGCTGGTACTGGCGGGGATTATGCTATATCCATATTTACTATAAGAATACTACAAGACCACGAGTTCCGAACCTCACAAACTTTACGCTTTGATAGTAAAATTGGTAGGATATACCAGCAAGAGGAGTTTGCAATGGAACACAGGCATGCTATTGACTTTGACAACCGTGAGAAAAAATATGTACTGGTCGAGTTCCCCTATCCATCCGGGTCGGGATTGCATATCGGCCATGCCTTCACCTTTACCGGGGCAGATGTTTTCGCCCGTTTCGAACGGATGCAGGGTAAAAACGTGCTTTTCCCGATTGGTTGGGATGCTTTTGGGCTTCCGACTGAAAACTACGCCATCAAAACCGGTCGCAAGCCACAGGATGTGACCGCAGAGAACACCGCCACCTTCCGTAGCCAGATGGAAGAGTTGGGATTGTCCTTTGATTACGAGCGGGTCGTCGATACGACCGATCCCACTTACTACAAATGGACGCAATGGATCTTCATTCAACTCTATGAAAAAGGATTGGCGTACAAACAGGAAATGCCGATCAATTGGTGCCCGAGCTGCAAGGTTGGTCTGGCAAACGAGGAAGTGGTCAATGGTAATTGTGAACGCTGCGGATCCCCAACCACGCGCCGGCGTATCAGCCAATGGGTGGTGCGCATCACCGAATATGCTGATAAACTGATCGATGGTCTGGAAAAAACCAATTTCATCGATAAGGTCAAAGCCTCGCAAGTCAACTGGATTGGGCGTTCGGAAGGGGCGCGTGTCCAGTTCCAACTGGTGGGCGTGGATGAGCAATTGGAAGTCTTCACCACCCGACCGGACACGCTCTGGGGCTGTACCTTCATGGTGCTGGCTCCTGAGCATCCCTTTGTAGAAAAATATTGTCTGGATCAACCAGGTGTTTCAGCATACGTGGAAACCAGCCGCGGAAAATCCGATCTGGAACGCCAGGAAGTCTCCCGAGACAAAACCGGCGTGTTCAGCGGACTGATGGCGATCAATCCCGCCACCGGGGAAGAAGTACCGGTGTGGATTTCTGATTTCGTGCTGCTCAGCTATGGTACCGGAGCGATCATGTCGGTGCCTTCGGGTGACCAGCGCGATTGGGATTTTGCCACCAAATTCGGGTTGGAAATTCGACCGATTGTGCAACCTGTGAACGGTTGGGATTTCAGCCAGGGCGCGTATGCCGAAAAAGATGCCGTTATGATCAACTCTGGCCCGATCAACGGACTGACTGTGGCAGAAGCCATGCCGGCTGCATTGGAATGGCTGAAGGAACGCAATCTGGGCGAAGCGACCGTCTCTTATCACCTACGCGATTGGATCTTCAGCCGCCAGCATTACTGGGGCGAACCGATTCCGATGGTCAAGTGTGAGGAGTGTGGCTGGGTGCCGGTGAATTATGAAGATTTACCGGTGGTGCTGCCGGAAGTGGAGAAATATGAACCAACCGATACGGGTGAATCGCCACTGGCGAATATCACCGAATGGGTGAACACCACCTGTCCGCAGTGCGGTAAACCCGCCAAACGCGAGACCGACACCATGCCCAACTGGGCTGGCTCAGACTGGTACTTCCTGCGCTTTGTAGACCCACACAATGATCAGGCACTGGCGGATATGGACAAACTGCGCTACTGGATGCCGGTGGATTTATACATCGGTGGTGATGAGCATAATACATTGCATCTGCTATACTCGCGCTTCATCTACCAGTTCCTGCATGATATTGGTGCCGTGCCAGCTGAGATCCCTGAACCGTATTACCGGCGCATGTCGCACGGTGTTATTCTGGGACCGGATAATCAGCGCATGAGCAAGAGCCGTGGGAATGTGATCGTACCGGAGGATATCATCCAGCAGTATAGCGTGGATGCCGCGCGTTGCTATATGATGTTCATCGGGCCGTTCGATGCCACCATGGCATGGAACGAGCGCGCCTTGCAGGGCACCAAAAGGTTCCTGGATCGCTTCGAGCGCCTGGTGGATTTGCAAGCTAACACCAAGACGGAGACTCCGCAAGCGATCAA
>JACZIY010000375.1 GCA_014860845.1 Anaerolineaceae bacterium | reverse complement strand
GGAATTTTGATTAAATATTGGAAAGATTATAAGTGGTCTAACGTGCTTGCAATGATTCGTAATCTCAAATTAGACCCTAAAATTTGCATCGATGATTTTCACGGTCGTCTGGTAGTAATTACAGGTGCAACCTCCGGCATTGGTTATGCTTCAGCACGAAAATTTGCTTCTCATGGAGCAGATTTACTGGTTATCAATCGAGATGAAATTAAAACGAAAGAACTTGTAGATGAATTATCCAAGGAATTCAATACAAATTGTTCGTATATTATTGCAGATTTTTCTTCATTGTCAGATGTTCACCAGGCAGCGGAACAATTATCCAGAAACGAAAGAAATATTGATGTGTTAATACACAATGCAGGTTTATATCTTACGAAAAGAAACCTCACGGTCGATAACAATGAAGAAGTCTTCCAGACAAATTATTTGAGTACTTTTATTTTAAATTATTATCTGAGAGAAAAACTCATAAATCAAAAAAACGGAAGAATCCTGTTCGTAAATTCTGAGGCTTATCGATTTGCTGCATTTGGTATTCATTTGGACGATTTAAACTGGAGTAATCATAGTTATTCTGGCATTAAAAGTTATAGTACTGCAAAAATGGCACAATTGCTCTCAATGATGAAATTTAAGGAATACTTTCAAAATTCCAACATTACGATCAATGCAATGCATCCGGGTAATGTGAGGACTAATAGCGGACAAAGTAATGGCTGGTTGTATAAAATATTCAAAAAAAAAGTTATAGATCGGGGAGCGATTCCCTTATCGATTTCTGCAGAAGCTCTCTATTATTTAGGGGTTTCTGTCGATTTGGATAATGTGTCAGGAAAATTTTATAACCTCACCACAGAAGAAGAGCTTGCACCTCCGGCTTTGGATAAGGATGAAGCAGAAAAATTATGGATGATCAGTATGAAATTAGGTGGTTTTAATGGTTGATAAAGAAAATAAAGTCGTAATCGTCGGTGCTGGGATGGCGGGTTTAACTGCAGCCGCTTATTTAACCAGAGAAAATTACAAGGTATTATTGTTAGATAAAAACGAGAGGGTTGGGGGATTAGTAGGGACTTTTGAAAGTAATGGTTTCTTCTTTGATTCAGGACCAAGGGCTTTTGTGAATTCTGGAATTTTAAAACCAATCTTGAAAGATTTGGGAATTCAATGGGATTTTATAGAAAATAAGATTTCTATTGGGGTTGAAGACCAATTATTCCGAATAAATTCTATGGAGGATCTGCAGGAATATAAACGGGTCTTGGAATATTTTTACCCTGAAGACAAGGAAGAAATAAACAATATTATTGCCATTATTTCAGAATTGTCTGGTTATACAAAAGTCTTGTATGAATTTGATAATCCAAATTTTATTGACCTAAAAAACAACAAGAAATTTATTTTTAAGAAGTTGATTCCATGGACATTCAAGTTTTTATTAACGCTTAGAAAGTTGAATCAATACAATATTCCCATGGAAGAATTTATTAAAAATAAAATATCCAATCAATCAATGATTGATATCATTCTCCAACACTTTTTTAGAAAAACACCTACTCATTTTGCTCTTGGGTATTTTTATGTTTACCTTGATTACTTCTATCCCAAATCTGGAACAGGTGCATTATGTAATCTCTTAGAGGAAAAAATCCTTGAGGGTGGTGGGGATATTAAACTAAATACGGAAATAAAAGAAATAATTCCATCCAGATCTACTATTGTTGATTCTGAAGGGAATGATTATCAATATGATCATTTGATCTGGGCTGCAGATTTGAAAAAAATGTACCGCATCCAAAATCTTGAAGGATTAGAGGCTACAACAACTACTGAAATCGCAAAGATGTCGGATCGTATGCTGGCAGCGAAGGGCGCTGAATCTGTCTATATTTTATACATTGCAGTCAATCGTCCCATTTCATATTTCAAGCAACATGGCGGTGAGCATCTATTCTACACTCCTTCTTCGCAGGGGTTAGGTGAAACAAACCAGAATGAGAGATTGGAACTTCTCGAAAATTTTGATAAAAAATCGAAACAAGAAATCTTTGATTGGCTGAATAAATTCATCAGACTAAACACCTACGAGATTTCGATACCAGCTTTACGAGATTCCTCCCTAGCCCCTGAAGGACAATCAGGTTTGATGGTTAGTTGTCTTCTGGATTACCAGATCATAAAAAATGTTGAAAAAGCTGGCTGGTATCAGGAATTTAAGGAAACACTTGAATTTCGAGTGATTGATATTCTTTCTGAAACAATTTATAAAAATCTAAACGAGGATGTTCTCTTTAAGTTTTCATCCACACCCCTGACGATAGAAAAAATATCAGGAAGTTCTGAAGGCGCAATCGTTGGTTGGTCATTTGAAACACCTGTCCCGGTGATCAACAAATTAGAAGAAATTCCTAAATCGGTCCTAACTCCAATTGAAAACATTTATCAGGCAGGGCAATGGTCTTATTCCCCTGCTGGGGTGCCGATTGCAATGTTAACAGGCTGGTACGCAACTCAAAAAATTTTCAAGCAGAAGAAGCAGAAGTAAATCAGATTCTGATTGAAATAAATCAAGGTTTTCACATTGAATCTTTTAAACCTTTTTTCCAGGAGAGTTCACCATGTTTGTAAAAATTGTCATTATAGCATTCATAATTCTTGAGTTATCAAATGTTCTCGCTTTATATTTCATTCCCGGATCGAAAAAAGCAAATGCAGTTGGCGTTTTCTCTGCCTGGGAAAAATCGATGCAATATCCAGAAATTCACAACTTCATCAAATATCTGGTAAATTGGGTGGCTGGAACAAAATTAATTTTTCTTTTACTTCTGGGTGTAATTACCTTGTGGGGTAATCTGAAATTACAACAGTTAAGTCTATTGGCGTTAGGGATTGCAACCCTGACTTTTTTTTGGCGCTTATTCCCACTGATTCGAAAAATGGATCAAAATGACCAGATCAGACCTAAGAATTATTCTATTATATTAGGGGTAATGATTTTGACATTTGTTGTCGTATTTGGTATAGCAGCTTTTCTTTAATGAGCAATATTTCTAAATTCATCCTGTATATTCTCAGGTCACAACTCTCAGGTTGGTCTGAGGGTACCATCACAGAACAGCGTGCCAGGCAGGAGAAATCTGTTCGATTTTTACGCTTACCAAAGCAAATCCGGAGACAGAAAATCACAGACTTTGGAATCCCAGCTGAATGGATCGATTCTCCCGACACGGGAGATGGAATGATCCTATACCTGCATGGAGGTGCGTATGGCCTGGGTTCGATTAATTCCCATCGTGAATTAATTTCCAGACTTGTTATTGACACGAAATGCCGTGCACTCGCGATCAATTATCGCCTTTCCCCGGAGAATCCCTTTCCCGCTGCTTTAGAAGATTCCGTTCAAGCCTACACTTGGTTGCTCTC
>JACZIY010000374.1 GCA_014860845.1 Anaerolineaceae bacterium | reverse complement strand
CCAATTCACCGGTAATTCCTGATTGAGATGTAATAGTCTTCCCTTTTCCCCGGAAATGGCCACGGTCGATATGGATGCAGGGGCAATCCGAATCTGATTCAGGTTTTCCAAAGGTAATCCAATCAAATGACTGATGGTGTGGCGTACGATACTACCGTGCGAAAAGATGGCGATGATTCCATCTTGTGGGTGTTGGCTGATCAACTTTACAATTGCTGTGGATACCCGTTCTCTGACCATCAATCCATCTTCGCCACCGGGGATTTTGGCCAATGCTGGATTTTCCTGGAAGATTCGCCAATTCAGATCCTGGATCAGTTCATCAAAAGATAGACCTTGCCAATCACCAAAATTCACCTGGTTCAATTCTTGGTTTATTTTCACGTCCAGTTTTAAGAGTTTGGCTAGTGGCTGTGCTGTTTCCTGGGTACGTTTCAAGGGGCTGGCATAAATGGCATTTATGGAAAGATGTTTGAGCGCTTCGGCAACACGAAGAGATTGTATAACACCCTCATCATTTATTGGACTGTCTATGTGTCCTGCTAATGCTTCATCGACAAAATCCGTATCACCATGGCGAATCAATAAGATTTTTGTCATTCTCATTCCTTCATTTGGCTTTAGAAGTTTGTTTAGATGGTTTCTTTTCCACTTCTGTAAATTGAGATGCAAACTTACTGATGTCGATCAGATTTACGAATGGGACAGAAATATGGTCTTTTATGAGCGTCAATATACTGATGGATGCAGTGTTTATATGAATTCGTTGAAATGAATCCAGCGGGACATCAAGGTAATAGGCTATCAGTAACCGTATGGCATCGGAATGACTGAAACAGACAACCAGGTCGTTTGGTTCGAGGTTTTCTGAAATGTGCGTAATACAATCCACGAGACGCTTTTGGGCACCGATAAAACTCTCTCCATTGGGGAATTGCATTTGAGATGGATGATTCTGTACAGTTTCCCACAATTTTAGTCGCCGCATTTGCTTGATGGTTTTCCCCTGCCAAACTCCAAAATTGATCTCGCTCAGGTTTTCACAGATGGAAATTTCCATCTTTTTTACCTGTGCCAGGGGTTGGGCAGTTTCCATCGCTCGTTCCAGTGGACTGCTGTAAATGCCTTTGAAGGGCAAGTTTTGGATGGTGATTGCCAATTTTTCTGCCTGGTCGCGACCATTCTGATTGAGGTGTACATCTGGTAATCTGCCTGCCAATCTTTTCCCCACCCAATCATTTTCGCCGTGACGAATTAAAAAGATAATTGCCATACTTATTCCTTTTTTGTTGATGGTTTTTGAGCAGGTGCTTGATTTTTTTTCAGCCCATCAATTTGTTTTTTGCGCCAATCTTCTAACCGTTTTTGCACATTGGCTTCATATCCCTGATCAGAAGGTTTATAAAAATGAGTGCCTGCCAAGTGGTGCGGTAAATATTGTTGCGGTACAAAATGACCCTCGAATGAATGTGGATATAAATATCCCTTGCCGTGTCCAAAACCTTTGGCATCGCGGTTACTATCCATCAAATGGATGGGCACCTGACCCATACCTTCCACTTCCATGCGCTTTACGATATCAAAATATGCCATGACAGAGTTGGATTTTGGCGCAGTTGATAAATATAGGGTAGCTTCCACGATCGGAAAAATCCCTTCCGGTAAACCTATAAATTCGTAGGCATTTGCAGCAGCATTCGCAACCACCAGAGCCTGTGGATCCGCTAATCCGATATCTTCACCTGCCAGAATGATCAGCCTTCGTAAAATAAAACGCGGATCTTCTCCAGCTGCCATCATTTTTGCCAGCCAATATAATGCTGCATCCGGGTCACTACCGCGCACCGATTTGATAAAGGCAGAAATCGTATCATAATGAACATCCCCACTCTTATCATATAAA
>JACZIY010000373.1 GCA_014860845.1 Anaerolineaceae bacterium | reverse complement strand
TCCACTGAGTGTGGAGGTCACTGGTGCAGGTGCGGGTTTTCCAGAAGCATCAAAAGCAGCAACCAGTGCACTCTGGAATGTCTTGCCATCTTTTTCCAACAAATACAGACCTAAGGCGGTATCAATTTCACTCTTCCACGAGTCATTGGCTACCACACCATGGGTTAAGGAACCAACCACGACATCTTTCGACCAATCATCCATCGCAGATTGCAGATAGACATCATATAAAGCTTTATCGCCATCACTACGGGCTGGGATGGACCCTTTGACCGGGTTGAAAGCGTCCTGACCTTCTTTCGAGCCCGCAACCGTTAACCAGGCAATGGCTGCATCGCGATTGGGAGCGCCAGTCGGTAACACAAAGCTGTCGGAAAGGAATTGGAATGTTCCAGCAGTTCCAGGAACAGGAGCCCAACCGAATTCGGTCATTGGCTCTTTGCCTAATTCTTTAAAGAAGCCTTCTGCCCAGTCACCCATGATATTGAAGGCTGCATCGCCATCGACTACCAGTTGGGAGGCATCCTGCCAGCTCAAAGAAGCGGAATCGCTATTGGTGTAGGTTAATACTTTCTCAAAATCTTTAATCGCTTTGGCAACATCCGGATCTGCCCAACTCTTGGTGCCATCCCAAAGAGCATTGTAGGCATCACTGCCCAAGGAAGACAGGAAAATGGTTTCCATCAGGTGCATGACTGTCCATTGTTCGCCTAATGCCAGAGGAGCATCCATGCCAGCTGCCCGTAATTTATCCATCGCTGCTAAGAATTCTGGCAATGTCGTTGGAACTTCCACACCATTATCTGCCAAAACTGTCGGGTTGTACCAGAGCACATTGGCGCGATGGATATTGACCGGCACAGAATAGATATTGCCATCCTGTGAAATCAAAGGAATGAGTGTTTCCGGCATGACGTCCAGCCAGCCATTTTCTTCATAAAGGAAATTCAATGGTTCAAGTTGACCGGCAGCCACATAGGTACCGATCAGTTCCTGACCGGCATGTCCCTGCCAGCTATCAGGTGCATCACCAGCCTGCAATCGGGTAGCCAATACAGCACGGGCATTGGTACCAGCACCACCCGCAACGGCTGCGTTGATGAATTCAATGTCTGGATATTTTTGACCAAAAACTTTGATCATGGCATCCAGACCAGCAGCTTCACCACCGCCTGTCCACCATGAAAAAACTTCCACCTGTTGCTTACCAGCAGGTTGTTCTACTGGTTGTTC
>JACZIY010000372.1 GCA_014860845.1 Anaerolineaceae bacterium | reverse complement strand
ATCAATTTCAGATGCGATTGAGCAGCCTGTCGACGAATAAGGTCTACGCGACCGTTGATGTCAATACCATGCACCTGCGGATCAGCGCCAAAGCTGAGATAAAGGTTATCGGTGTATTCCAATAATTTTCGGAACGGTTCTGCACCAATATACTTTATCAGATCTCCTCCGACTTCGCCATCATGACTGATCGAGAGTTTGCCATCACTAAAACTACCACTGCCTGAAAAGCCGGTGGTAATGGCGCACGGATCACAGTTGGCACACACACCAGTTTTGCGTTTGGGACATTTACGTTTCTCGATCGAATTGCCTTTTTCGATCATCAGAATTCTTGCATCTGGCTGATGTTGTTTGACCTCATAAGCAGTAAATATGCCCGCAGGGCCAGCACCTACAATCAATATGTCGTAAGAGTCAAAGGTTGGGTTCATTGGAAAAACTCCAGTGTGGGATAAAAAAATTGTATCATATCGAATGAGAGGAGATTGTCTCATCAACCTACCAAAATTATTAACAACCTGAGAACCAATAATCCGGGTTAACATTGGGTTAAATCATTCCTTACTTGCTTTAGTCCACGAATGCAATTCGTTATAATAATCTGAGTTAAATGAAAGGATATCTTTTGAATAAACACCGTGTTCTCATTCTATGCACAGGAAACTCAGCCCGTTCTCAAATGGGAGAAGGTTTGCTAAAATATCTGGCAGGGGACCGATTCAACGTTTTTAGCGCTGGGACCACCCCTTCAACCCTCAATCCTTACGCTGTGCTTGCCATGGCTGAGATGGGTATCGATATCCGTGACCAGTATTCCAAAAACTTGAATCAATTCCTTGAACAGGATTTTGATTATGTCATTACGGTTTGTGACCATGCAGCAGAAGTCTGCCCCATATTCCCTGGACCTGCCCGGCGTATCCACTGGAGCTTTCCCGACCCGGCATCTGTCGAAGGTGATCATCAGGAAAAATTTGCAACGTTTGTGCAGGTCAGAGATGCCATCAAAGCCCACTTTGAACACTGGCTGGTTGAGTTGGAAAATCCCAAATCAGCCTGATTCGATTTAGAAGATCGAACCTCCCCAAACAAATTTTTCAAATCCTGGTGTAGGGTAACGGCCTACAATCCAACAATTATTAAAATTGTATTTTTTGGCAATTTTTTGTAATTTCTTTTCATCTGTTTCGACAGGATGATACTTTACTTCTAAAGCAGTTGCTTCAGAATTCTCAGCATTCAAAATAAAATCAATTTCGAATTCTTTGCCCTTAGCTAGATAAGCTAATTCTCCATAATCGCGCAATTGATTAAAGATTGCATTTTCATACAAAGCACCTTCTCCAGGATGGGCAAGAATACTGGCAATACCATTATCCCGAAAATATAATTTTTTACCCAAAGCTACTGATTTATCAACACTGGAATAAGCTGGCAATTGGTGAATGATATACGTCTTTTCAAGAAACTCGAGATATTCATTTAATGTTGGGCGTGAAATACCTATGATCAGAGATAGCTTTGAATAGTCAATGCGATTACCCATTCGAATGGCTAATGTTTGCAGCAATCGTTGTAATTTCCAGTATAATTTTGAAGTACTTTCTCCTAGTTTGTTATTGGTCTTCTAAATATTATTAATCGAGGCTTGCGCGACGAAACAGCTTGTTGAGGGTTTAATCTGAATAGCTCTCCAATTAAAATTATGTCTCGCTTGAAAACAGGTCCCCCATAATGGAATTACAATACGCCATTGCATTAATCGTTGCAGCAATCATTTCCACCATCGTGGCGATGATCGCCTGGCAACGTCGCAATTCCGTTGGCGCTAAAAGTCTTTTCATC
>JACZIY010000371.1 GCA_014860845.1 Anaerolineaceae bacterium | reverse complement strand
TATTTATCCTTCCCAATTTTATAAACGAATAATAATAAACAACATTCGTGAAATTTTTTATCATAATTTTGTTGTTTTTTTCACAATATTGTGCAAATTATCACATATTGGGTAAATTCGGTATTAATTGTCAAAATTTGTTGACAAGCAATTTGTTTTTTGATAAGATCATCACATAGTTTTTCCATAGTGTTTTGCTCCCTAAATTTAATATTTCCAACCCCATTATCGTCTCATTGCTGTAAAAATCCTTTTGAATCGCAAAAGTCTGTTTATATTTATTTTCACCCGAAAAAGAGAGGACTAATTATGCTGCGTTTAGGAGAGAGTGTTCAGGAATTTTTAGCAAGGGAAGGAATGTCCCGGCGTGATTTCTTGAAGTTTTGCAGTGTGATGGCAAGTGCTTTGGCATTGCCTCACAAGGAAGCATTTGCTATTGCAAAAGCATTGGAATCACCAAAACGTCTTCCGGTCGTATGGCTTGAGCTACAGGATTGTGCAGGTTGTAGCGAAGCCTTCTTACGGTCATCCAGCCCGACTGCCGCTGAGTTGGTATTGGATGTCCTATCCGTGGATTACCATGAGACCATCATGGCTCCTTCAGGCTTTCAGGCAGAGAAATCAAAAGAAGATGCAATTGCTGCCGGAGGTTATGTATTGGTGGTGGAAGGCTCCATTTCCAATTCAGGGGTAGGTGAATACTGCTGCATCGCTGGCAAATCATCTCGTTTCATCCTGGAAGAAGCCGCCAAGAATGCGGTCGCAGTGATCGCAGTCGGGAACTGTGCCACCTTTGGAGGAATTCCGGCAGCCAACCCCAACCCAACAGGAGCGGTCGGTGTCTGGAATATCGTAAAGGATAAGCCAGTCGTCAATATCCCGGGTTGCCCTATGAATCCAGCAAACCTGACCGCGACAGTCGTTCACTTCCTCACTTATGGAAGCTTACCCGCTCTGGATCAACTGAATCGCCCATTGTTTGCTTTTGGTCGCAGAATTCATGATAATTGCGAAAGAAGGGGACACTTTGATGCCGGTGAATTCGTGATGGAATGGGGAGATGATGGTCATCGCGCTGGTTGGTGTCTGTATAAAATGGGATGTAAAGGGCCTGCTACTTTTCACAATTGCCCAACCATCCGTTTTAATGATGGTGTCAACTGGCCCATTGGTGCAGGTCATCCATGCATTGGCTGTTCCGAACCAGGCTTCTGGAATTGGGAAGTATATCAACCCGTCACCCTTAATGAGGTAACCCCACCCACAACTTATCCTTCTGTTGAAAAACCTGAACGGGAAATATCACCTGCCAGTATTGCCATCAGTGGTACTGCTGTTGGTGCCATCGCTGGTGCTGCCGGTGCTTTTGCTTATTCAGCCCTCACACAACGATCAACACACACAAAGCCCGTCGTTGAGGTAATTGAATCAGAAGATTCTGAGGAGCATTAAAGGGAGAGTCACTTATGGAAATAAATCGAAGAGATTTCCTAAAAATCGCAGGTGCTGGGATTGGTACCCTCGTTCTTCCTTCGCTTGACGTAAAAGCAGCAACCATACCGGGCAACCTTGAGAATGCTCATGCAATGTTATATGATGCTACTCTTTGTGTTGGCTGCCGTGCCTGTCAGGTTGCCTGTAAGAAACGAGCTGGACTACCTTACGTCATGGATGAAAATCAGTTGTATGAAATGCCCACTGATTTGAATGGTGACACCTGGACCTTAATTAAACTTTACCAGGATACCGAAACGTATTCCTATGTGAAGAAACAATGCATGCATTGTGTTGCGCCAGCCTGCGCATCTGTTTGTCCGGTAGCAGCGCTGGAAAAAACCCCGGAAGGCCCGGTGGTTTATCATAGCTATAAATGTATTGGATGTCGCTATTGCATGACAGCCTGCCCATTTGATGTCCCGAAATATGAATGGAATGAAGTAAATCCAATCATCCAAAAATGTGATTTCTGTGCCGATCTTCAGGCTGCTGGACAGCAACCCGCCTGTAGTGCTGCCTGCCCCACCGGCGCTTTGATCTCTGGTACTCGTGCAGAAATGCTGGAAATTGCGCATCAACGTCTGGCAGATCACCCTGATCAATATTTTGATCATGTATATGGTGAACATGAAGTAGGTGGCACCTCAATGCTGTACATTTCTAAAGTTTCTTATGAACAACTAGGTTACCCATCTTTGAAAGATCAACCCATCCCTGATATTACCTGGCCATATATGAAAGCAGTGCCATTTGTCTTTTTTGGCATGGCTGGAGCGATGTCCGCGATTTATTATTGGACTCACCGCAATCAAGAAGAAAAGGAGGGGTAATATGGCTACCGGTGTAAATAATATCCGCTTGAGAAAATATCCGGTTGGCGCTGGGATGATCATCGTCTGGATTGCTGGTGCCATCGGGTTGAGCATTACTGTTTATCGGTGGATTGTTGGTTTACGGATCACCAATATGAGTGATAACCGTCCCTGGGGTATCTGGATCAGTTTTGATATGATGAGTGGTATTGGCCTGGCAGCTGGAGCATTCAGCATAGCTGCAATCGTCTATATTTTCAATATCAAAAAACTTTATCCGATCGTGCGCCCAACCATTCTGACCGGGTTTATCAGTTATATCCTGGCTGCATTAACTTTACTGGCCGACCTGGGTTTACCGCAAAACATCTGGCATTTGATTATCTATTGGAACGTACACTCACCGCTCTTTGAAATTGGTTGGTGTGTGATGGCTTATACCACGGTGCTATTGCTGGAATTCAGTCCGGTCGTGTTGGAGGCATTGGGTTGGAAAGCCCCACTTAAATTGATTCGCAGCATCACCATACCTCTGGTCATTTTTGGTATTTCCCTTTCCACCATGCACCAATCTACATTGGGTACCATGTTGTTAGCCTTGCCCTACCGCATTCATCCCTTCTGGTATTCGCCGTTGATGCCGGTTTATTTTTTCATGACTGCAATAGCCGCAGGTATGGCTATGACGGTTTTTGAAAGCTACCATTCTGCCCGAACCTACCAGCAAAAATTTGAAATTGGTATTGCTTCCAAAATCACCAGTTGGATCCCATATGTGCTCGGACTTTACCTTATCATCAAAGTAGTGGATGTCATCGTGTCTGGCACCTACCTGCGACTCATCCAGGACCCCTGGCCAACCTTTATGTTCCTGATCGAGATTATGGGAGGTGCACTCATTCCAGCCTTATTGTTCGCTGATAAGCGGATACGCAGTAATCTCAGTGGTTTGGTTTGGGCATCCTTCCTGGTGATGGGTGGTCTGATCCTGAACCGCTTCAACTCCACCCTGATCTTTATGAATGGTGATTTTTATTTTCCCAGTGCCGCTGAAATTGCAGTCTCCATTGGCCTGACCTGTTTGGGTATCATCCTGTTTGACGCGGCTATCCGCTTCTTACCGATGTATCCTAATCCACGTGAAAAACTTGAAATTGAATCTTTAAATAACGCCGCATGAAAAAGGAGTCTAAATGATGGCAAAAATCGTAATTGATCCAATCACTCGTATTGAAGGACACTTAAGAATTGAAGTTGAAGT
>JACZIY010000370.1 GCA_014860845.1 Anaerolineaceae bacterium | reverse complement strand
GGATACGTTGATGTTTGGATAAAAACCGCAAGATGTCTTTATGCCAGTGGAACATGAATAACGGCGCCCCCAGAATGACGGCGTTATAATCCGTCAGGGTCTTGATATCCCGCACCTGACAAACATCCACCTCAAAACCAGATTCTCTCACAAAACAGGCAATTGTTTCAGCAACCTCTTTGGTGGACCCATAGCGGGTTGCATACCCAACCAGAACCTTCTTTAACATCTTTTCCCTCCCGACACAATCAAACGAACATCAATAATCTCAAGAGCATTACTGTGTAACAGGCATTTTGAAACCGAATGATGATTGAATGATGTAATGTTGTAGATTAAAGATGATTTCCAAGATACTAATGGTACTGTGATTATATAAAGGAAACCAATCTGGTGCAAGAATGATTTTCGGTAAATGATTTCATTGTCAGTGAAAACAAATAACCAGATGATTTCATTGACAGTGAAAACAATTCGGTAAATGATTTCAGTGCGAATGAAATCATCTGGAAAAATCAGTAACCTCGCAACCCGTGAATGAGAAATTCGCGCCATACTGAAAACTATCAAAACTGTGGACAACCAGATCTAATTGATCCTCTCCGACGACAAGGAAATTCAGGTGCGTTTCATCACTGATTGGTTACTTGATTAACACGGTTAAGCTTTTGTACCAGTATTTTTGGAAAAATATCTGCGAATAAACGGCCACACCTCTGCCTTATAATAGCGATGCCCACCCTCACCAACAAAGAGCTCTACATTTTCAGGCACCCCAGCAATGGCATAAATTTTCTTTAATTGCTCAAATGCTTTATACACTTCATCAATCGGGTAAATCGGGTCTTCCTTCCCATTGATCGCCATAAACGGACGCGGAGCAATCAGCCCGGCAACATCCGCCATCTCCCCCAATGTTAGCAATCCGGGAATGTAATTGCATTCGCAATGCTGGATGGAACCAATACTGCCTGCGAAAGTGCAGAAGTAACTACCCGGCGCAGACAGTGTAATCCTTTCGTCCAATGCTGCTGCAAACAGGGAAATCGTTCCGCCTGTCGAATTACCGGTGATTGCCACACGCTCTCTGTCAACAGGCAATACCTCAAATGCCCAATCGATGAAACGCGAGATATCCCAAACCCGATCTCCTGTAGGTGTACGACCCACTAACAAATCATGCACCAATAAATCCCGGCAGGAATTTTGAGTATCCTCAGCTTTCCCCTGTTCTGTCCGTGTTTCTCCAAATCCACGCGTTGTGGGGGCAATCACCAGATAGCCTTCACGAACAGCCTGCACGGCGATGTCCCGATCGCCTTCCAGCATGAATTGCTCTTCTTCCGGGCTTGTCACAATCCCGGCATACATCTCTGTGTTCTTTGCATGTCCATGCGGGGTGAGTACCAATGGTATTTGGCCATTGATCACTTTGGGTTTTAGTAGAATGAATGGCAAGGGAACGGTTGGTTCCACCTGCAGCACCCAGCGTTGACGGATAAACTCTCCGGTTTCCTCTTCATCTATCTGGTGAGCAAAGGGTTGGAAATCTTTTAGATCGTTCTGCAAGCGATGCAGACCAAGCACCTCCCGCAGCTGGGAACAAAAACAATCTTGCCAGATGGTGAATTCTTCAGTCGTTTTTGCGTTAAAACCGAAATCCGGATTTATATTTTTATAGAGAGATTGGAAGTGATTTATGTCTGAATACTTCATTATTTGGATTATACTCGTGATTACAATCTGCTCGTAAAATATCATCAATCAACATGCAGTTCCTAACCAAGCCATAAGATTCTTTAATACCGAATTTGTGAACAACCATTTATGAAAATTACTCAATTCGCACCAACATTTATCGCACAGTGTTCCGAAACACATCAAATTCTGCACTCTGGCCATCTTGTCTTGCATCCTGCTGTTACCCAGGTCACCCTGCACGGCTCACGAGGATTGGCCGGAAAATTTCGTCCTGACTCAGATATCGATCTCAGCTTATTGATTTCATGCACTGAACCGCCTGAGATCAATAATGGTTTCGAAAAATTATGCATTGAAGTTCTTGATGTGACCTTATCTCAATGGAAAAGTGAAATGGAACTGGATCTGGCTGTCATTTTTCCCTTGCATACCTGTAACTTTGCCTGCTTTCAGGTGAACAATTATGATCCTGCTTTGTGTTCATTGGGGTATGTCGATTGCTTTGGTATTTACAAAATTCAAAAAGGCTTTTCCGGTTTTGTCTTGAGTGCCGGGATTCAGGTAGAAAAGATGTACCCCCTGATCACTGTCTGGAAGAAAAAACAAGGATAGTCACATAAACCTACAATAAAATGAGGAAATTGGGTCTTGACTTTTGAATTCAAATATTATATACTTT
>JACZIY010000369.1 GCA_014860845.1 Anaerolineaceae bacterium | reverse complement strand
TTGCTGATCTCAATTCAGTAGTTGATACCCCTGTTGACCTGAGCACCGCGGCTCGTGATGATGCCGGTCACTTTGCCAGCAACACAGAAGCCTGGCGCCATTGGGATGCTGATGGTGCTGTACCTGCCTCCTGTGCCAAATGTCACTCTGCTTCTGGCTTACCGCAATTTATCAAAGAAGGTGTCAATATATCTAATGCACCCACCAGTGGATTATGGTGTGAAACTTGCCATAACACAGCTGAATGGCCTGCGGTCTATGCACTTGAAACCGTAACCTTCCCCAGTGGAGCCAAATTAGGCTTTGCTGATAAACCATCCGCGAACCTGTGTCTCAATTGCCATCAGGGTCGTGAGTCAACCATCAGTGTGAACCGTGTAATCGGTGAAGCAGGTGAAGATGATGTGGTAGAAGGTCTCAGCTTCAGAAACGTTCACTACTTTGCAGCTGGTGCAACTATGTTTGGTACCGATGCCAAAGGTGTTTACGAATATGAAGGCAAGACGTACGCTGGACTAAATGTTCACGTTGCAGGTTTTTCAACCTGTGTAGACTGTCACGACGTTCATGGTCTTGAAGTCAAGGCACAAACCTGCCAGGGTTGTCACCAAACAGAAGATCCAAAAAACATCCGCTTAAAATTAACGGAAGATTATGATGGAGATGCAGCTACGGAAGGTATTTACGGTGAAGTGGAAACACTAACTGAAAAACTCTATGCAGCGCTTCTCGAGAAATCCGCGGAAGTCGGTACACCACTTGTTTATGACTCACATTCTCATCCATATTTCTTCATCGATACCAATGGTGACGGAATCACGGATGCCGATGAAGTAAATTCTGGCAACCGCTTTGCTACCTGGACACCCAGATTGCTCAAAGCTGCTTACAATTACCAATACGCTATGAAGGATCCAGGCGCTTATGCCCACAATCCAACTTACATTCTGCAAGTTTTGTATGATTCAATTGAAAATGTTGGTGGTGATTTAACCGGGCTCGTACGACCATAAATCTTTAATAAAAATCCCATGGGATAATTAACCCATGGGATTTTTAAATTTTGGTTCCGATCTTTCCAAAAAGCACAATCAACTTTCCGAGGAGAACACCATGAAAAAAAAGGGTAATTGGATCAAGAAAATTTTTTTCCCACCACCCGAGACTAGCACTGGGATGAAGGTTTTGCCGTATGGAATTATTATTATTTTAATTATTGCTGCAGGACTTTTTTCTACAGAAGCATGGGCGTACACCAATACCATCGATTTCTGTGGTACTACCTGCCATACCATGCCCCCTCAACATGTTACACATATGAATTC
>JACZIY010000045.1 GCA_014860845.1 Anaerolineaceae bacterium | reverse complement strand
GTGGTCCATTCTGATAAAAATCTAAGTGCCCGTATGCTGAAACTGGTGCGTATGCAGGCTTCATTCAGCGCCGCCTGTCCGTTTTGTATCGATATGAACAGCCAGCGTTTCAGAGAATACGATATCAACCAACAGGAACTGGCAGCTATTCAGGGGCTGGTACCGGCAGAAGATGTCATTACATTCACGGAACGCGAACGGCTGGCGCTGCGCTATACCCGGCATATTTCCGCTACACCGTTGAGTTTTCCGGATGAGATGATGCAGCAAATCAAGGCAGCCTTCACCGAAAGAGAAATTGTCATCCTGGCGACGACAGCTGCTCAGGTGAATTACTGGGCACGGTTGATTCAGGCGCTCGGGGCACCCCCAGCCGGGTTCATGGAACAGGGTGAATGGGCAGAAGCGGTTTAATTTCCAAGCATGTTTTTTAGAAAGGCTGGCGGATTTACACCCAGAGACATTACCGCCACAATAATCCCGATGAGGATGAATACAGCAGATACCATGATGGTGGTAAATACCCCATTGACACGTTTTTCCAGGACTGCTTGCTCAGGATCATCAGGATCATAATAAACAGTTACCTGGCTGCCGGCTGGATATTGTTCCACAATGGCTTGTTGTTTGCTCCTGTTGCTGGTGCGCATACCATAATCAAAATTGATGCAATCACACTTGAATGAGGCTTTATTCACCTGGTATTCAAACAGAATATTCGCGATATAGGTTGTGGTCTGGTACCCATCCTCATCCGTTGTGGTTTGTGCATCCAGTTCAGAAGAGATGATATTTCCTGGCGTGGCAAGCCAATTTTTACTGAGTCTGGCTTTGGAAAAATTTTTCATCAATTTAACCAACATTCCTATCCCAATGCCTATAAACACCAGGCAAAAGAAGATGATTAAATATAAAACCCACGAATTGGATTGAACTGCATAAGCCATAAGGTTTTTTACCTCTCAGGTTTATGGTAACAAAAAACAACCTTAAAAAGCAAGTATGAATTTCCTGAACAACAACACAACGCTGTTAACAGAATTCGCTATAATCTTTTAAAAAGGATTCAAATATCTGGAGGTATTATGCAAGTGAAAAAATGGTTGTTGCTGTTTTTGATCTTTTTGGTGGCTGGCTGCCAAATGTTTGTGCCTTCCGTGGTACCAACCCCTGGCATTTCTCCAGAAGAAGACACTCCTATGCCTTCTGCCTCTTCCACTCCAGGCGTAATAGTGACCGCCAGACCTGTCTCTGAACCCGTGGATTTTAGCACCACTTCCTGGCAAAACCTGACCATGATGCCGATGTCTGTTTATGATCCGGGTGGTGATGTCAATCCGTATAGCAAGTTGCCCGTGGTATTAAGCAGTATCCAGAATCGGGAAGTGATCAGTGGTCTGACGGTTGATCAGCAGGTTTTTCTGGCACAAAATGGTTTTATCGTGATAGACAGCCAGGAGAAGCAATTTAAAGATGTCCGCTATTCGGTAGCCAAAGAGCAGGGGCAACCATACTTCCTGACCACCGATGCAGTGTATCATGCCCTGCACGTGAGCTTTAATGATCTTTTAGAAGCTTTGGAAAAGGAAGCGCTACGCCCGATCATGATCAAGCTATTGGAAACAGTATATCTCAAGGTGGATGGATATTATCAGTCCAGTCAGGGAAATAGTTTGGAAGCGGACGCCCTGCTGGCACGCAATTATCTGGCTGTTGCCCTGAAACTATTTTCACCAGAATACCCGCTGCCCAACGAGGTAGTGGCAATGATTGCTGAACAATTGGATCAGATTACAGCAGAAGCCGGAAAAGAGGAATCCGCATTAATTCCGGGATTAATTGATGATTACACTGCTTATCGCCCGGTAGGTCATTACACCAGCAGTCCTGAACTCCAGCATTATTTTCGTGGAATGACCTGGCTGGGCCGCGTAGCTTTCAACTTGCGTGATTTGGGAAACCAATCATCTCCCAGTAAAGCGCCTTTGCTGATCACCCTGGCTTTGCGAGAATCCAAACAGGAAGGGGTGCCAGCCTATAAAGTCTGGCTGTCTATTCACGAAGTGCTGGATTTCATCGTTGGTCCGTCTGATGATCCGGGTCCGCTTGAACTCAATGCATTGATGGAAAGCATATATGGCTCGGATATTTATCTGGAGTTGTTGCAGGATGAAGAAAAATGGCAGGAATTTCTCTCTCGCGTGGAAGAATTGCCAGCACCGCAAATCAACTCCACATTTCAGGATACCACTATGGAGATGGAATATGAGCGTGATTGGCGCTTCATGGGTCAACGCTTCACACTGGATGGATTTATATTTCAACAATTAATTACCGATAAAGTCGAGCGGCGAGCCTTTCCTAAAGGGTTGGATCTGGTTGCTGCGTATGGATCCATTGAAGCTGAAAAAAGCCTGGCAATATCCGGTGAGACACGCTATCCGAATTACCTGGAACAACTCGATAAAATGCAGAATTTCGTTAACAAGCTTCCTGAGGAATTCTGGACAGAGCGATTTTATTCTACCTGGCAATTTGCCTTCCTGTCACAGATTGAGCCCAAAGGAACTGCTTTCCCGGCTTTTATGCAATCTCCTGCCTGGATTTATAAGGATATCAACAGCATGCTTTCCAGTTGGGCTGAGTTGAAACATGATACGATTCTGTATGCAAAAATGCCGGAAGGGCTTGGTGGGGGTGGTCCGCCGGTTTCCGGGCCTGCTCCGGCATATGTAGAGCCCAATCCCAATGTTTTTTATCGGATGGCGTTTGCCAGCCGGACGTTGTACGATGGCTTGAGCGCAACCATCTTCGATTGGCAGAATCGAAATTGGGTGCAATCTGAATTTACTGGTCAACCGGGTTTACAGGAATATCTAAACCATTTGATGCAGTTGGGTGAAAAAATGGAGAATCTTGGAGCGATCGCTGAACGTGAACTGCGCGGAGAGTCTCTCTATGAGGATGATTATTATCGCATCACTGCCTGCCTGGAATATAAAGAATGTGTGGATCCGCTGGGATACATGGGGGAATCGATGAAACCTGATCCGATTCCGATCATCGCTGCGGTCTCTGGATTTGAAAACGAGATCATGGAGGTTGGGGTTGGTTTATTGAACCGGATTTATGTAGCTGTTCCGATCAATGGTGAGACCTACATCGCTCAGGGAGGTGCGCTCAGTTATTATGAGTTTATCCAACCGCGGGAAGAGCGGTTAACCGATGAAGCCTGGCGCGAAATGCTGCAGCAGGATCCACCGCGTTCACCTGCTTGGACAGTCAATTTTATGATGCCGGGTGGCAGGGTTGTGGATGAGTTGGCATTCCGGATGGGGGATGTGTATGTGGTCACAGAAGAGGGTGGTGATCCACCCTTGAACCTGCGGGCAGAACCCTCGCGAACAGCGCAAGTAACAATAACGCTTGAGACGGATACTTATTTCGAAATTATCGAAGGACCTGAATTAGTTGGCAGAGAGACCTGGTGGAAGGTGCGAATTTTTAACGAGGATATGGAAGGCTGGATTCTGGAAAATCAAACCTGGTACCGCCGATCTTTTTAATTTTGGTATAAAAGCATAACCTAAAACCCTTCCTACAGAACGACTAAAAGAAGTGATTTTTCTTTTCCTAAAACTGGGTCTGATGGCAGCAGTTCTGATGCAACTGGGACGTTCCTCTCTGACTGATCCACTCACGATTATTATCGGATTAATTTCTGCGATTTTGTTAATCCGCTATCGCGTTAATTCAACCTGGTTGATACTGGGGGGAGGCATCATTGGGTTGGTATCAGCTTTGGTATAAAGCAAATCTCGTTTTCAATGTTTTCTCAGAAAGATTGATACAATTAATTATCAAAAAACATTTCCTGAGAGATAAAAAATGAAAAAACCTATCAGCTATAGCCCCCATTCAAGAGATTTGTTGGTACATGGTATCGCTTCCGCCAAAGTGGGTGAAAAACAACTGGCGTATCGCTATCTGGAACGCTATTTATATCAGAATCCGCCTGTTAAAGAACAAATCGATGCCATGTATTATTTAAGTATGGTCTCTCCATCCGAAACGGAACAACGAGATTGGATTGAAAAGATTCTGGCAATGGATCCGACCGAAGGACGGGCTCGCCGTCAGCTGGCGATTCTGAACGGAGAACTACAGCCTGAAAAAATAGTTGATCCCGACCACCTACCTGGTCAAATTTCCCAGCAGGTTACCGCCAATGACCTGGAGCGATTTATCTGTCCTCAATGTGGTGGCCGCATGATTTTTGCTCCGGATGGACAATCGTTGGTGTGTGAAAATTGCGAAGTCAAGTCTTTGCGGGGAAAATCCGGTAACCAGATTGAAGAGACCAATTTTTTCATCTCCCTGGCTACCGGCCAGGGGCATTCCAAAGCGGTCAACACCCAGATATCTCTGTGCTCAGGTTGTGGCGCAGAATTCATCATTCCTGAGCAACAACTCAGCTGGCAATGCCCATTTTGTGAATCCAATTATACGGTGGTGCAAAAAGAGGAGAGAGAAATCCTGTTACCAGGGGCAGTGATTCCTTTTCAAATTTCAGAAAGCCAGGCATTTCAAACCCAGCTTGGTTGGTGGAGTACAAAACATGATGCAGGTGAAGGTAAGTTTGAAGCCTTACAGGGTATCTATTTACCAATCTGGACTTTTGATATAGGTGGATTCATCGATTGGCAATTGGAAATTAGGGAGAATCGTGAGTGGTATCCCCAAAGTAGCACCAAAGCGATCTATTATGACGATATTCGTGTACCTGCCACACGCAAATGCCCGCGGTTGATGAAGGACTTGATGAACAGTTACGATTTTGATGCGATGGTGTCATTTGATTATCAATATCTGGTCAATTGGATGGCGGAAAGCTATGGTGTGCCAGCCGGCGATGCTGCAATCAGTGCGCGCAAAGTGGCATTGGAAGCGGAGCGTCAATATTTAAAGGATGTGAATTTTCAACCGATCCGCAATTTGGCGCTAAATACCAGCCGTGTAACCGTTGAACAATACAAACTGGTGCTGGTTCCGGTATGGAGCGCCATGCTGGTATTAGGCGCAGAACGATTCCCGGTGATGATCAATGGGCAGAATGGCAAGCTATTCAGCACTTATCAGGATGATGACAAGAATAACTGGCTTTCGAAGATGTTGCGCTGGATCGATTGAGGAAAGCGAATCAATGAAGCAAACTTCATACGAATTATTATCCGGGATTAAGGCTTTTGTGCTGGACATGGATGGCACAATCTTCCTGAGTGATAGATTGTTACCTGGTGCGATTGAGTTGGTGGAATATTTGAGGGTTTCACAAATCCCATTTTTGTTTCTTACCAATAATTCATCCAAACATCGTGGTTTATATGCGGAGAAACTCAACCGGCTGGGACTGAATGTGGATGCTAGCATGATTTTTACCTCCGGTGAGGCGACCGCACATTTCCTGCGGGAGCAATTTCCACATGTCCAACGGATTGATCTGTTTGGGACACCCGCATTGGAAGAAGAATTCACCGCTCATGGATTTAATCTGACCACAGAACACCCCCAGGCATTGGTGCTGGGATTTGACACGACCCTGACTTATGAGAAATTATGGCGTTTGTGTGACGAGGTGCGTGCCGGCTTGACGTACTTTGCCACCCACCCGGATATCAATTGTCCACTGGAAAATGGTGTCATGCCGGATATTGGAGCGATGATCGCCTTCGTAGCTGCCTCCACTGGTCGAAACCCGGACTATGTGATCGGTAAACCCAATCCTCAAGTGGTTAGTGCATTGGTGCGACGCTTGGGGTTGCCTGCCGACCAAATTTGCATGGTGGGAGACCGATTGTATACTGACATTGCGCTGGGACAGGCGGGGTTGACCACTGTGCTGGTGTTGAGCGGAGAGACAAAAGCAGATGATATACACCAATCTCCTTTTCAACCCGATCTGGTGGTTGAAAATCTGGAACACTTGTATCGATTAATCAAAATCTAAAAACGTTTTTTGGGAGGAACACATGCAAAAAAGAGAATTAGGCAGAACGGGACATTTGTCCACAGTGGCAATCTTTGGCGGGGCAGCTTTTTGGGATATAACCCAATCGTTGGCAGATACCGTCATGGAACAGGTCATTGCGGCTGGTGTTAACCATATTGATGTAGCTCCTCAATATGGGATGGCTGAGGAACGTATTGGACCCTGGTTAAAACGTGAAAGAGAACGCTTCTTTTTGGGTTGTAAAACGATGGAACGCACAGCTGAAGCTTCCTGGAAAGATTTGCAGACCTCTTTAAAACGTTTGCAGGTGCAACAACTTGATCTTTATCAAATCCACGCGATCACTTCACAGGAAGAGTTGGATGCTGTCTTACAAAAAGGCGGTGCGATTGAAACATTAATTAAAGCCAAAGAGGAAGGATTGACGAATTATTTAGGAATAACAGGTCATGGAATGCAGACACCACGATTGTTTTTGCAGGCAATTGATCGCTTTGATTTTGATACGGTTATGTTTCCGCTCAATTATGGTCTGATGGGGCAGGAGGCGTATCGCAAGGATGCCATGGCGTTGATCGAAGCCTGTCAACAGCGTAATATCGGCCGGATGATCATCAAATCAATTACCCAAGCTCCCTGG
>JACZIY010000368.1 GCA_014860845.1 Anaerolineaceae bacterium | reverse complement strand
GATTCTTTTCCACGGATTACCTGGGGTAAATTTTTTGATCAGGGTCAACAAAGGTTGATGCCCCTCTCGCTATTGGCAAATCATGCCCTGGTAGATGGGCTGCATGTTGGCAAATTCTTTGAACTGGTGCAAGAGTGGATGAACAATCCAGAGCAAGCACTGAATTAATAACCATATTAAACATTACGATCAATTAAAAGCGAGAACCGCCTGCGAAAGAGGAGGCGGTTCTCATTTTGGTTGCTGTGGCACTTTCCTATCGAGTGATCAGGAGGTGTGCCACAGCCGTACGTTGACTACTATCAGTCATTGACATCACCTCCTCTTTCAAAGATTGGCGAATTAAAATGATCAAAGATCACTCCTTAATTATCGCATATTTTTTCTGGTTGTCAAATGCATGAGCAACCATAAGAATTACCATTCCGATACCAGCGTGAAACGATAATTCCCATTGGTCTGTTTGGCAGCTGTTCCATTTAGAGTCATTACTTCAACCCAGGTGTTGCCTGGGCGTAACGGAAAGACAGATCCATCCGCGTTTAGAAAAGTCAGAACAGATTCTTCATTCGGGCGTGACCAGGTCACTTCATATACCATGCCATCTCTCGCAATATACGCTTCTCCAGTGCCCAAAAGGCTGACATCCAGTACTTCTACCGTTGGGCGCGCATCAATATCCACATGACGAACAAAAATGATGGCAATATTTTCTGTTTCAATAGGTTTGCTATTTGCCCTATCTATTAATTTTTCAAAAACTTCATCATCTGGCCCGATTGAATTTTCCACGTCAGAGAAACGGGAATAAGTGTGAGTTGTTGAACTATAGTCCCAGCGATTATAAATTGCACCTGAAAAACGCACATATATGGAATCTGAAACCTCACCACCGACCGGTGCTTGCAATTGGAAAAACATACCATCCAGGTCCTGTTGTGAATTATCTATTCCCATTCTCTGCGTATAATCCGCTACTTTACTGGTGTCCGCTACTTCAAAATTTTTGGTATTTGGCTCAATTCTGTAAATAACCCCTGCGGTGTTAGCACTTTCAATCATTAAACGATTAGCAAACTCTGAATTAATCAGTCGATTATAAGTACCTTCGTAGGCGCTGCCAAAAATGAACATGCCTTTGTAACCACGCACGACATTGAAATCGAATAAGCGCGCTGAACGAATAGGTGCCACCATTTCTGCATCCTGACCATAAAAAATTGCTGCAAAGCGGGTGGTGCCAAATTCAGTGTAATATTCGTAGACTATATCAGCGCTGGAAAGACCCCAATGAGGACGGTCAGCCCTGGGTAAATTCTGCACTTTAATAATGATGGGTCTTCGATTTAATAAAGAAGAATCTTCAACCTCCAGACCTGTCAATGGATTAACACCTTCAGGAAAATTTGTTGGTCCATAGCCTTCTTCAGGGTACTTAGGAGTAGGAGTGAAAGTCGGTGATACAGGCGTAAATGTTAACGTTGGAGTAGGTGTTGCAGGTTCAGGTTGTAAAGCTGTTGGTGTTGGTGTACCTGGCGTTTCAACGACTTCTGTTGGTACATTGGTCGATTGACAGGCTACAATCAGGCTGAGAAGTGCTAAGAAAATGACTGCGACAAAAATTTTCTTCATGGATTACTCCAACTTTTTTTCATTATTATAGTACGAAATAAAAATCATACTCCATCTTGTTCAATTTGCCAACACGCATCCACAGGCAATGTGGACAGGCACAGTGAACAGGCGCATCATCCAAATTTTCGAAACCATCTTTGCTCTTGCCCTGCGCTCTTGATGATCATATAATCAAAACCATGAAAATCTTTGGATTCTCGATAACAAAAGGTCTGGTGATTAAATTTTTTCTGGTTATATTTACAGCCATAATCACCTACTTTTGGCTGGATTTCGCTCCAAATGGTCTGTTAGGGAAGATGGATGCGGTTGGGTATGCAGTCTGTCACCGTATCAATGAGCGCTCTTTTCACCTGGGAGAAAGGGCATTACCTCTTTGTGCACGCTGTTCCGGCATGCAATTAGCCGCACTCCTGGGATTGGCATACCAATCACTTTGGGGACGTCGTGGCAAGTTCCCTCCAAGAAAAATCCTGATTCCATTGGCTCTACTCGCATTATTCTTTGTAATTGATGGCGTAAATTCATATCTGAATTTCATCCCGATGATTCCCTCAGTTTATCCATCCCAGAATTGGTTGCGGTTAGTCACCGGAACTGGTTTGGGCATTGGCATGGCTGCGGTGATTTTTCCGATCTTCAATCAGACCCTTTGGAGAGATTGGGAAGATGATTATTCATTAGGATATTGGAAGCAATTCCTGGGATTGATCGGATTGGCAATTCTACTGGATGTGGCAATCTTATCTGAAAATCCGCTGGTTTTATTTCCTTTGGCAATTCTCTCGGGTTTTGCCGTATTGGTTGTTTTGAGCATGTGTTATTCATTATTAATCGTTATGATTATCAAAAAAGATAATTATTTCACCACCTGGCGTTCTGTTTGGGCACCCCTTCTGACTGGATTTGCAATAGCAATTACACAAACGTTTGTTATAGACCTGGTTCGATTTGCCTTTACCCGAACCTGGGGTGGTTTTGACCTATAGGAGAAAAATGGAAATTCTCGGAATTTTTTCCGCTTTTGGGCTTTCTGCCAGTGCTGGATTAAATGCTTACATTCCTTTATTAGTTGTTGCCCTGCTAGCCAGATTTACAAACTTAATCAAATTACAACAACCATGGGATGCCCTTGCCAGCTGGTGGATTATTGGATTATTGGTAGTTCTTTCACTGATCGAATTCTTCGCTGACAAAGTACCTGCTGTAAATCATATCAATGACATTATCCAGACATTTGTCCGACCAACTGCTGGCGCAATTGTCTTCGCAGCCAGTGCAAATATACTCACTGATATATCACCGATATTTTCTCTTGCATGTGGATTATTGATTGCAGGTGGAGTTCATGCAGTAAAAAGTGCAATGATAAGACCCGCTGTAACGGCAACGACTGCAGGCGCAGGCAATGTTCCCATCAGTATGCTTGAGGACGTAGTATCAACTGTTGTGTCTGTTCTTTCTGTTCTTGTGCCCATTTTGGTTGTGGTTTTCCTGATTGTTTTGATCGCATGGGTAATTTCGAGCCGTCAAAATAGAAAGTCGTATCATGATTAAATTTGTACTTTATAAATTATTTTGTATACTTAGATAATATTTTTCAGTAGTTAATCAGTAAAGGAGAAGCATATGGGACAGAATGACGATATGACCATTCGCGCACCAGACCCAGGCGATTCAGATCGCTTCAATCAAGTACCAGACCAGGAACCCGCTAGCCCTGGATTTCAGGATGCACCAAAATTTGAAACCCCGCCGGTATATTCGGAACCTCCAAGACCAACAGAAGTACCAAGTTATGGCGAGGTTGTTGAACCTCCCCAAAAGAAAAACAATAAAACCCTCTGGATCATTATTGCAGTGGTTGTCGCTGTTATTTGTTGTTGTTGTATTGTAGCCATTGTTGTTGGAAACAATTTGATGCAGGAATTCGATTTTGAAAATTTAGACGATCTGATGAACGAATTCAGCCAAATCATAAAAATTGCACCCGCATATATTTAATATCTGATTTTTCTTAATTAAATAAATCCAAACAAACAAAAACGCCTTGTTTTTAAAAACAGGGCGTTAAAATTATTTAAAGTTTATGCGCCACCAGCCGTATATAAATCTGGATCTACCGGTGTTTCTCCAGATGGATCCCATACATACACCCAATCGCCTACATTTGCCCAATCAAACACAACTTTTGCGTCCCCAATCGACAAATTTACACATCCATGAGATTGTGGATAACCGAAGTAAGTGCGCCAATAAGCGCCATGAAGGGCTCTGGCTTCATCATAATACAATGTCCAGGGTACATCTTCCAAATAATAAAAATCAGAGCGATCAACTTCAAAAGATCCACTCATATTCGTTCGGTCAAATTTTTCATAAACCTGAAATAACCCGGGGCGCGTAAAAAATGGATCTACTCCCGATGCAATCAATGCTGCAAAAACAAGTCTTCCATTTTCGTAAATGCCTAAGGTCTGTTCGTATAAATTGATTTCAATCCAGCGATTATTATCCACACCTTCCGGTGGAGTTGGGTTGACATGGAACTGACGAACTTTTCTGCGCTCCACCCACTCATCCACGCCAATCATATACCAATCTGCACCATCAATGGTTGCAGTGTCATAAATCTGAACCACGTCTTCTCGATAAAGCCTCTTGCCCACCAATTCGGATTGGTTGCCAGGAGATTTCAAAACGTCAATTTGATCCAAAACCCACCCAAACGGATTTGAAGGGTTTTGATAAAACATCAATCCCTGAAACCGTCCAGAACGGATACAACACTCGGTATTTGCCTCACCGGCGTTAACCCACAGCCCATTCATCAATCGATAAAATATCCCATCCTCGCGATCCAGCCGCTCAGAAACAGCCAGATATTTAAACCCTGCTTCCAAATATCGTGCCGGGCTACCTGCTATCGCATCTTCCAAACTGGCATATACTGGAAAAGAATTCTCTCCAACGGTCAAATACGGGACAGGTGCCAACGTGTAATTAAGATCTGGTTTGAAAGCTGGTAAAGGCTGAAACGGAAATGAGACCCCTTTTTTATTCATTGTTGTCAGGAACTCCGATGGTCCCATCACCAAACAATCAATTTGATCATACCCATAAACGCCTGGTAAACATAATGGTTCGCCATAAAAGGATTCCTGGTCTGCTGCCTGAGCTGGATCCACAACCAGGCTGACGGTAAAAAGGACTGCTAACAAAAGCAGAAAATAATTAATGTGATTTTTTTTCATCATCGGTTCTTTTTTCCTATTCTTTCAGATTCTAACAGACTTTTTTGATGAAAGTAAATCCACTTGTAAATACTTTCTTGAGAGTGTCATTACCATACTAAATAGCCAGGGTTAATTTAGGAGGAGGATGATTGCCAAACACATGCGATGATCCCGTTTTTCTGAAATGCCACTTAAAGGGTATAAATCGATTTATATCACATTGGATTTTCAGCTATACTAAAATTCAAAAAGAGGAAATTAAATGTCAGACCACTTACCCGAAGTATTGAATTTATCAAAAATATTACAGGTTCAAACAGGAGCAGTTGTCAGTAGAACGCTCATTAATCAAAAAACTGGCACAGTTACTTTGTTTGCATTTGATAAAAATGAAGGATTAAGTGAACACACAGCTCCATACGATGCCAGCGTATATGTATTAGAAGGATCTATGGAAATAACCATTTCATCAAATCCTTACAAATTAGAGATAGGAGATCTCATTATCATGCCAGCTAATCAACCACATGCCTTGAGAGCAATTTCTCCTGCGAAAATGTTGTTGGTGATGATTCGTTCTTAATCATTTATCGTTTTCTCAAAATATCCAAAAATGGAGGATCGTAATGTCAGAACATGTTTACAAGAAAATTGAATTAGTTGGCTCTTCTAAAATTAGCATTGAGGATGCAATCCAAAATGCAATTTCTCAGGCAGGAGCAACATTAGAAAATTTGCGTTGGTTTGAAGTGGTTGAAACACGTGGCCAGATCGAAGATAATCGGGTTGCTTATTGGCAGGTTACGATTAAAGTTGGATTCACAGTAACAAGATAATATCAGAATAATTAGATTTGAACTTATATCGCCAATTTTCGCCTTTGGGTGAAGCTGTATCCTAGAAAAAGAATACCAGGTAAAACCTCATGGTAAAATTTTTACCAGATAACTGATTAATTTAATCCTGGAGGCATTATGGTACGTAAAACAATTGATTTTTATGATTGGCAAATTAGACCACATGACCTTTGGGACAAACAATGGTTAGTTCTGACAAGTGGTGATTTTCATGCCGGAAAATATAATTCCATGATTGTCGGTTGGGGTGGTTTTGGAACTATGTGGAAGAAACCTTTTGCCCTCATCCTGGTGAGACCACAAAGGTACACATATGAGTATATGGAGAAATTTGACTCCTTTACACTTTCGGCGCTTCCCGAAAAATATCGCAAAGCTTTGGAATTAATTGGCACCAAATCGGGTCGAGACATGAACAAACTCGACTCGACAGGACTGACCCCCATCCCGTCCAGTCACGTTTCTGCACCCGGATTGGATGAAGCGGAATTAATCATAGAATGCAGAAAATCCTACTTTCAAGATCTGGATCCAAAACACTTTTTAATCTCTTCCATAGCAAAACAATATCCAATGCGGGATTATCATAGAGTTTATTATGGTGAGATATTATCCATCGCAGGAACAAAAGATTTCACTGGATAATTAACCTTCTTCATTTAATAATTTGTGAAATAAATAAGAATCATCTATACTTATAACTTCAATTGACGTTTCCATCTCACTCTTTTTATGCTTATGTTCATGATCCTGGGGCTTAATGAGTTCTTTTTTTTCCAAATTACGAATTAACTACAAATCGATACTATTCCTGCTTTTGATCTCTCTTTTGCCAATATTAGCATTGGCGATCAGTATTATTTGGATTGATAACAATGGACTCAAAGACAGTCTGGACGATCCAATCCAATCTCTGACCTGTAACCAATTGTCAAGAATTGATGAAAAAACTCTTTTGGTCAACAACATGCTTGGTCTTGTGAATGATTCTGTAAAAGAAGAAGGATTTTCCAATCTGAATGGAAATCCTGGATCGAATAAGCTGCAGGATATTGAAAAAATTATCGCCCACAACCCATATGGATCTTTGCTAGGTTTGGATGTTATAACAGAAGGGTTGGATCCGATTCATTTTGGGTCATCCATTAAAACCCTTGAAAATAATTGGGTATCTGAATGGATGCAGATGAACGAAGAAGGTCAAGTCTCTTGGTATACAAAAGATGACTCCTTGTTTGCTGTTCAAATGCTTAATGAGGAAGGATCCAGGATCCTTTTGATAGCCAATTTACCACTTTCTTTTTATCGGGACATTTTCAAAGATTTACCCTTAGATTTTGGTTACCAACTTTTAAATGAACAAAATCAAAGTCTCATTCAGTCTTTTTCACCTTTGGGAGATTTTCCAACACAAAATTATTTAGGTCGACTACCTTCGCAAGGGATAATTGAAAACGACCAAATCCAGGCAACAATTTGCACCAATGCTACGAATTGGAGATTGTTCATAATTTCTCCCTTGAATTTTACAGTTGCCAATAATAACCTGCTCTTAAAAATTCTTTTCGTGCTGATTTTAACCATTTCATTATTTATTTTGATTTTTGCAATTTTATTGAATCAAAAATTAATCCATCCCGTGAAAGATCTTGCTTTCCGGTTAAACCAAATAAATCAAGATCAGATGCCTAATTTTGAAAGAATACCGGAAAATCCTTACACGGGTGAGGTTGGTATTCTGGTTTCCGAATTTAATCAATTTATCCAAAATCTAAAAATTACTCGAGATAGAAATTCTATCCTGGATGAAAAACGTGAACGCTTCGAGCTTGCTTTTCAAGGAAGCCAAATCGGTGTGTGGGATTGGAATTTGAAAAATAATCATTGTTATTACTCTCCTACCTGGCGAATTATTCTGGGACATACAGAGGAATCCATTCATAATCTCCCTACCGAATGGTTTACCCGCGTTCATCCAGAAGATATTGAAACTTTACGAACAGAGATAAACAATCATATTGCTGGGAAAACAACGCTATTTGAAAAAGAACACAGAATTCGTCACATGAATGATACCTATATCTGGGTCCTTGCCAGAGGTCTTGCACGAAAAGGTGAAGATGGTGTTCCCAATCGATTTGTGGGCACAATTGAAAATATTACCAAACGGAAATCATTAGAAGCAAGGTTAATGATCGAAGCGATGTATGATCCACTCACAGGATTACCAAACCGAACATATTTTTCCGGCATCATTGAACAGTCACTTGGCCGTATTCGCCGGCGAGAAGATTATCATTCTGCTGTCCTTTTCATTGATCTGGATCGATTTAAGAGCATTAATGATAATTACAGTTATTTAATCGGGGACGCATTATTGATTGAAATCACCCGCCGGCTCAAATATAGTCTCCGGTCCATGGACACAATTTCTCGCTTTGGAAATGATAAGTTCGGTGTTCTGCTTGAAGAAATTAACGGTTTACCCGATACGATCAAAATAACTCGTAGAATTCATAAGGAAATCAATAAACCTTTTAATTATTCCGGAGAGATCATCCACCCAACAATAAGTATCGGGATTGTAATGTTATCCCGTGGATACCAGGATTCAAACGAAGTCTTGAGAGATGCTGAATCTGCAATGTTTCAGGCTAAATCGGATGGTAGGGGAAAATTCGAAATATATGATAAAGAAGTTTATTCCTACACTCTTTCCAAAATTCGGATTGAAAACGAATTAAAACATGCATTAAAGAACAAGGAAATTTCCTTATGTTATCAACCAATTATTGATACAGAAAACAATGCTGTAGTTTTTGCAGACGCTATCTCCATCTGGCAACATCCTGAGAAAGGTTTTATACCAAAAGACCACTATCTATCCGTTGCTGAGGATAGCGGGGAAATTATTCCATTAAATACATTCCTTTTACGGAATGCATGTAGTGAAATCTCAGAATTGTACCAAGGGGAAAACACAAAAACATTACTTTCCGTTCCAATTTCCCCAAAAATGTTTTTGAAATCCGATTTCACTGAAATTGTTCTTTCAGCATTGGCAGATAGTAATTTGCCTAATGAATCCTTACAATTGGTGGTTACGGAAAGCAGTAAAATCTATAATTCAGGCATAGCTATTCAAGCCATGGTCAATTTGTCGAGTATAGGAGTTAAATTTTGTCTGGCAGATTATGGCGTTATTCCTTCATCCCTGGAACAACTAAAACGATTACCGATTCATGCAATCAGAATTTCTGAAACCCTGACAAAAGATCTTCCCACCAATGAAGAGGATGCAATTATTAGCGAGTCTATCATTTCCTTGGCAAAAATCCTCGGATTGCAGGTTATTGCCACAGGGATTGATACAAAAGAACAGATGGAGTTCTTGGTTCAAAAAGGAATCCATTTAATTTCTGGAGAACATATATCTCAACCGTTGATGAAACCAGAATTTTTTAACTTCTTGAAAAGAATTTAATACCCATTGTTTTCCAATCTGGATTCTCAAGATTTTTTAAGAGAAAAATTGTAAAATATAGATAAACCAAAATAACCATTGGAGGCCATCATGGAAATTAAATTATTAGGTGGCGAATTAATTATAAATATCTGTTATGAAAATTCCGATAAAGAATTTGATGATAACATTTGTTTAAGTTTTATTGAACCATGTCTGGATGATGCCCGAATTTTTCGCGCTTCGGAAACAAATTTATACATCACATCACAGGAAGCCAGAGAAATAGCTGAGATTTTACTAAAAGTGGCAGAGGCAAGTGATTTATCATCGCATGATTCTGTGTAAAAAATGAAATCAAACGGCTTTATTAAGGTAAACAAATGAACAAACAACTAGAGACAGCTTATCATTCAATACAAGAAAAAATAAACAATATCAACCTTAACTCGGTATTAGATAAATTTTATTCGCAAGCACCGATTTACGCCTGGCGTTTTGGTTTGGGGCCGATTGTTGGTCGTTACATCATGATTATTACTCAGATTAATCATAAAACAGGTAACCCTTGCAAAACTTCCATGGAATATTTTGAAATAAATGGAATCAAATACATTGCAAATTTATTTGGTGTTCAATCACAATGGCACCGGAATATTATGGCTAACCCACGTGTCTCTATCCAAACCTGTGATGGAACAGAGCAAATGATAGCTGTTCCTGTTTCACAGGATGATGAGTTAATCACCATTATTGAATGGTTGTTAAACCGTAACCCAAAATTTATTGCCCATTATATGGACGAATTTGGTGTGCAACCTACCCGGAAAGACATTCTCAAGCATAAAAATGATTTAATTTTTTTGCGGTTTGACCCAACCAGCGAACCTACTCCAAGGGGTTTGGAAGTTGACCTGGCATGGATCTGGCCGATATTATTGATCTGGACCATGCTTTCAAAACCTAAACGAAGAAAATAATTCTACTGTTCATACACACCATGATCACCTGGTCATTATCAGAATGAACCAGGTATTGCCCATTAATTTTTTTTCCAAATAACCAGTCAAGATTTAGCTGATTTTGATGAACCTTGGATGTTTACAAATCGCAGTATTGCAGTACAATATTGCGCAGGGAGATTAATGAACATTAAATCCAGCAACGAACACGAAGAATTTCAAACAGGTGGTGTTACCATCGTTTCTTCTGCACATGCAGTTCATGATACCTATACCGCCTTCTTACCTGCCTTATTGCCTGTCCTCATTGAAAAATTCACCTTAACAAATACACTGGCCGGCTTATTATCTGTTTTCTTAACGATCCCCTCTTTGCTTCAACCATTCATTGGTCATTTAGCTGATAGAGCCAATCTGCGATTACTGATCATTCTTACTCCAGCGATCACAGGTGCAGCAATGAGTCTGCTCAGTATTGCACCTGCATATGGTTTCCTGATCTTTTTATTGGTGATAGCGGGTTTCAGTTCTGCGTCATTACATGCAGTAGGACCTGTTCTGAGTGGCACATTTGCTGGCAGGAAACTGGGTAGAGGGATGAGTTTCTGGATGGTTGGGGGTGAACTTGGCAGAGCGTTAGGTCCACTGATTGTTGTTTCAGCGATTGGTTACCTCACATTAAAGGGTATCCCCTGGTTGATGATCGCTGGAATGTTCACATCCATATTTCTTTATGGAAAACTTAAATCCATCACGACTATACCACGCAATAATGGAAATCACATTCCCTGGAAGACCGGTCTTAAAATGATGCGAAAGGTTATGGCACCCATCGCAATTCTGATATTTGCTCGATCGATGATGGTAGCCACATTATCTACTTTTATGCCGACTTACCTGACCACTGAAGGGTCGAGTCTTTGGGTAGCTGGAGCATCTTTATCGATTTTAGAAACAGCTGGTGTGATCGGGGCTTTTTTATCGGGATCTCTGAGTGATCGATTCGGTCGCCGGCGTATGCTGGTCATTTCGTTTATTGGAACACCCATATTCATGTTTCTTTTTATCTTCAGCAAAGGGATTTTACAAGTTCCATTATTGATTTTGCTTGGCTTTTTTGGCATATCGATCACTCCGGTAATTATGGCTATTGTTCTGGAAAACTTCCCTGATAATCGGTCCTTCGCAAATGGGATTTATATGGCTTTCAACTTTGTATTGATGGCATCCGCGACATTATTTGTTGGAAAATTGGCAGATCTTTTCAGCCTCAGGTTTACATTCATCATCAGCGCAGGCTTAATTCTGTGTGGATTGCCTTTTATTCGATTGTTGCCCAGATCAAACAGAATCCAATAATTCATTAAATTATTCTCCCTTCATCACCATGGAACACAAATTGAATGATTTACGTCCTAATAATGAAGGAGTTAAGAATGAAGAAAAATCACGTCATTATTATTGCTGTACTATTTTTACTGTTATGTTGTGTGACAGTTGTTGTTGGTACTGTTTTCGCTTATTTAAGAGTAACACCACAATCTTCTCAATTTTTCAACGATGTAAATGAGCCTGGCGACTCTTTACATGATTCACCCGTTCAGGTGTTTCCTGATGAACCTTATGATAATCAACAAGTTATTTTTGTAGATGATCTAAGGATAAATATTATGGAATCATTTCCATTGCAGGTAAGTGTTACCGTTATTGGGAATTTACCGGACGGATGTACGCGTATTGTCGATAGCAAGGCTGAAATGATCAATGAATCAACATTTGAGTTGAATATTTTTACAGAACGGCCTGATGATATGATGTGCACCATGGCTCTGATACCATTCGAAGAAAATATTAATCTGGATGTCAAAGGACTGCCGGCTGGAACCTATACAGTTAAAGGATTTGGTCTGGAAAATTCATTTACCTTTGATATTGATAACAAATAATTCTCTGCCAGAGTCCCCTAAATTCTGGGATTACAGCTCTCCAAATTCGGTGAGCTGTTTTTCACCTGCTCAATTCACCTGCGGTACAATAACAAAAAGGAATAGTTCAGATGGACGTAAGAGCTTACAATCGCGAAGCATGGAATAAAGAGGTAGAACAAGGCAACCCCTGGACAATTCCTGTAAGCCATGAGCAGATTCAACAAGCCCGCATTGGAGATTGGAAGGTCGTTCTCACCCCTTCCATTCCCGTACCTGAAAATTGGTTCCCGGATATTAAAGGGAAACCAGTATTGTGTCTCGCGAGTGGTGGTGGACAGCAAGGGCCTATATTAGCCGCTGCAGGAGGTCTGGTCACCGTACTGGATAATTCGCCACGTCAATTAGAAAAAGATCAATTGGTTGCTGAGAGAGAATCCCTCGACTTAGTGACTGTTGAAGGAGACATGCGTGACCTATCCATGTTTTCGGATAATCATTTCGTTCTTATTTTCCATCCTGTCTCCAATGTTTTTGTCCCAGAAATCAGAACAGTTTGGCAGGAAGCATTCCGGGTACTTCAACCCGGTGGTGTTTTGTTAACTGGTTTTACAAACCCGATTAACTACATTTTTGATTGGCAGAAAATTGATGATGAACAACAACTCGAAGTGAAGTATTCTTTGCCTTATTCAGACCTGAAAGATCTACCACCTGATCAATTGGAAAAATATCTGCAAGCTGGCAATCCAATTGAATTCAGTCATTCATTTGATGATCAGATTGGCGGGCAAATTGACGCAGGATTTGTCATCACTGGTTTTTTCGAAGATCATGATCCAGAGGGTCTTTTAGATCAATTTATGCCAACATTTTTTGCAATGCGAGCTGTTAAACTGCCTTAGGTCATCATCCAAATTCTTTAAGATAATCTCGGATCATCAAAGCTGCGGTAGCACCTTCACCTGCGGCGGCGGCAGCTTGCTTGGTTGAACCCGAACGTACATCCCCTGCAGCAAATACTCCTTTGATTTTGGTTTGAAGTGTTTTGTCAGTGATGATAAACCCCCGAGAATCAAAATCCACTTTACCTTTCATCAGATCACTGTTAGGATCAAGTCCAATAAAAATAAACACCCCATCATAAACCCATTCTTTTAATTCACCGCTGTTTCGATCTTTAACAACCACAGATTTTAATCGTTTGCGTTCATTTACTTTCAATTCAACAACTTCATGATTAAGAGTGACTCGCATATTAGGCATGGAAGCAACCTTCTCCTGTACGATCCTACTGGCGTTAGGTTCTGGTAGAAATTCAACGATATCCACCTGCTTAGCAAATTTAGTCAGGAACAGTCCCTCCTCAAATCCACTATTGCCACCACCAACAACCAAAAGATCTTTCCCAAAATAAAAGGCTCCATCACAGGTTGCACAAAAATGGACACTCATACCCACCAGATTATCTTCTCCTGGAACCCC
>JACZIY010000367.1 GCA_014860845.1 Anaerolineaceae bacterium | reverse complement strand
GATTATGAGTGGCGCTTATCTAAAGACTTCCCCTTCTGCCAAATTGCCGTTCCAATAAGTCGACCGATAAATGGATCATAGTCGGACGTCCATGGGGACATGTTCTGGGAGCATCACATTGCTCTAGATTTTCAAGAAGCGACCTTTGTTCTTCTTTGGATAAAACTTGACCTCCTTTTACGGCTGCTCGTTTACAGATCCTGGCAGCAATAATGGATTCAACTTTGCCGGCTAATGGTTTTTCGTCATCTTCAAAATCTTCGACCACAACACGTATTGCATCAATCGGATTGATTCCAATTAATATTGCTGGGATTGCCCGAACCTGAAATGTGTTTGGTCCAAATTCACGAACTTCAAATCCTAATTTGTATAAAAGGTCTAATTTTTCTTTTAATAAAACTGCCTGTTGTAATGGCAACTGAACAATCTCTGGTGATAATAATGGTTGTGAAGGAATCACATCACTCAATTGATTCATCATTTTTTCGAACAGAATACGTTCATGTGCTGCATGCTGATCAATCAGATAAAGCCCATCCGGTCCTTCAGCAATAATATAGGTTGCACCTATCTGACCGATATGACGTAACAATGGTAAATGTTTTGGCTTATCAAAACTTTCTTCTTTATTATCAATATGGTTCTCACCTTGAGATGGTTGGGAAAATATTGGCTGATCCTCTGTGTTGGTTAACATCGTTGCAGGTGACCATTGCGTTTCAAAATCGTGTCGAACTTTTGAATCACTTTTCCAAAAAGACTGAGAAATTTCTGGAACTGGAGAATAAGCTAATAATGCTCTTCTGGCAGCACGTTGCACCATACTGAAAACCAGATCCGGTTTCGAGAATCTCACTTCAGCTTTGGTTGGATGAACATTTACATCCACAAAATCAGCAGGGAAATCAAGAAACAACACAGATATTGGATATCGACCTACCATGATCAAGGTGTGATATGCCTTTAATAATGCTGAATTTAACGCTACATCCTGGATCCAGCGACCATTAACAAAAAAAGTTATTTCTCTTCTGTTAGATCGTGTAATCGCGATTGGACTGATGAACCCATTAATGAGATATGGTTGATCCTCGAATTTCACTTCCAGCATTTGCTTGGCGATTTCAAATCCATAGATTTGTGTCAGGATCTCTCGACGATCACCATTGCCACTCGATTGAAGAAGTAATTGCTTATCATTGTATAAATGAAATCTTATACCTGGATACGCAAGTGCAAATTTTGTTATGAGAGAACTAATTTTTTGTTTTTCGGTAATATCTGATTTTTGAAATTTTAATCGGGCTGGAACATTGTAAAATAAATTTCTGACAATAACCGAGGTTCCATCTGGTCCGCCATAATGGCTCACCTGAAATGCTTTTCCATCAATATTTTCAATCTTGCCACCAAGTTCTTCTCTTTTTTGCTTTGAGAGTAAAGAGAATTGAGATACAGAGGCAATGGATGCTAAAGCTTCCCCTCTAAATCCAAGAGTTTGAATCTTATATAAATCACTGGCGCTTTGCAACTTGCTGGTAGCATGACGACCAACAGATAATTCTAACTCTTCGAATGGAATACCATTCCCATCATCAGAAACCTCAATCAATTTTTTCCCAGCTTCACTGATCCGCACTGTTATATGGCTGGCTCCTGCATCAATCGCATTTTCAACCAATTCCTTGACAACAGACCCAGGTCTTTCGATTACCTCTCCAGCTGCAATTTGTGAAGCGACATCATCTGTTAATACTTTAATTTTTCCCATAATTTTATCTCTTTGATCAAGTTATTTTACATCTGGTAGATGAATGCATCCATTTCGAGTAAAATGGAATTCATGG
>JACZIY010000366.1 GCA_014860845.1 Anaerolineaceae bacterium | reverse complement strand
GCGTATGATCCGTTGCGGAACCAGAGTGGCCCTTCGATTGGGGTGATGGAGATTGGGGAGGGGAAATCGGTAAGCGCGGAGATAATTCGATTGCGGGGGATACCATCTGAAGTAAGGAAAAAATTATATTAGGTATTTTTGACTTGAAAATAATATAAATTATTGGAAATTTTGTAAAATTTGATCTAAAAAATATAAAAATTGAAGTAGAAAAAACAAATAGTCCAGAATTGCTTCTTGACCAGAGGGCTGGCCTTTGCTATAATATCAGATTGCATTTTACCTTTAGAATGGGAGAATAGGCGGTTCTTCCATTAAGGTTAATATCGCCAGGAGAAAAATATGTCATTTTTGCCAGTAAAGTCTTATGGAAGAATTCCTGCAATCTTTGATTTGCCCCAATTGATTAAAGTTCAGTTGGAATCGTTTCAACGTTTAAAAGATGATATGCTGGGGGATTTGTTTGATGAAATTTCCCCGATTGAATCTTACAACAAAGGAATGAGGTTATATTTTCCAAGTAAAAATCCAGACTTGAAAGAATGGGATCTTAAATATTGGTTCGAAGCTCCCAAGCATTCCATCGATGAATGTGTTGACAGAGATTTAACCTATGCCAGTCCATTGAAAGTATCTGTGTTGTTGGCTGGCCCGGATGTTTCCGAACCGATTAGAGAAGAAATTTTCCTGGGAGAATTCCCAGAAATGACCGAAAAGGGTACCTTCATTATTAATGGTACCGAGCGTGTGGTGGTTTCTCAGCTGATCCGCTCTCCTGGTGTGTATTTTGAAGCACCGGTAGATCGTTCCACCGGTCATCGTCTGGCCATGGCCAAACTGATCCCCGATCGTGGTGCCTGGATGGAATATGAGACCCGCAAGAATGATTATCTGATCCTAAAGTTCAACCGTAAACGCACCGTTCCGATCACCATTTTCCTGCGCGCTTTAGCAGCGATTGATGATGGTCTGGTAGATCGTCCTTTAAAAACGGGATCCGATGAAGAACTGATCGCGCTTTTCCGCGATGTGGATAATGACCCAGATCGCATGTTTATTGCCAACACCATTCGCCAGGAACCCGATTGGGACTTAAGCTCTGGTATTACCATCGCACAGGCGGCATTGATTGAATTCTTCAAACGCATGCGCCCTGGTGACCCTGCCACCGTGGAGAATGCCCGCCAATTTTTAGAGGAACAAATCGTCGACCAGCGCCATTATGATCTGGAGCGCGTGGGTCGTTACAAGCTCAATCAAAAACTTGACCTGACCGATCATATCCCGGTGACCCATCGTACGGTCACTGCCTGGGACGTAGTCGCCCTGGTGCGCCGCCTGATTATGATCAACAACAATCAGGCTGACAAAGATGATATCGACCATCTGGGCAATCGTCGCGTAAAAACAGTAGGTGAGTTGATCCAGAATAAATTGCGTGTGGGTCTGCGCCGCATGGAACGTGTTATTAAGGAAAGAATGTCCATCCGTGACCAGGAACACGTCACACCCACCAGTCTGGTGAATATTCGACCGGTGGTGGCTGCCTTACGTGAATTTTTTGGCTCCAGCCAGTTATCCCAATTCATGGATCAAACCAATCCGCTGGCTGAATTACGCCACAAACGTACCCTCTCGGCCTTAGGTCCCGGTGGTCTGCGACGTGAGCGTGCCGGTTTCGATGTCCGT
>JACZIY010000365.1 GCA_014860845.1 Anaerolineaceae bacterium | reverse complement strand
GGATGGTGAACCAGGCTGGAAGTATTGGATGGTCAGTGGTCTGGATTTTTACATTCACGCTCGCCAACAATTCTCCCGATATCCTAATGTAGAAATTTTACTGGGGGATGTGGAGAGAATCGAAAGCCAACAGGATCATGCTACTGTTTGGGTGAACGGTGAAGAATTTACAGGTAAATGGGTTTTTAATAGCATCATCAAACCAGGTGAAATCAAAATTGATCCACAAAAACAGCATGATTTGAAACAACACTTTTTAGGTTGGCGGATTAAGACTCAAGATGAGGTTTTTGAACCTGATCGCATGACACTGTTCGATTTTGAGACGCCACAAAAAGATAACCTGCGTTTCTTCTACATCCTGCCTTTTTCAAGTACCGAAGCCATGATCGAGTACACCATCTTCTCATCTGCGCTTCTCAGCCAGGCAGAATATGAAGAGGAACTACATACTTATATAATAAACAATCTGGGCATTGAAAATTTTTCAATACTATTCGAAGAGAGCGGTGTGATTCCCATGACAGATTATCCGTTTCAGCGCAAAGCCGGGGAACGGGTTATGAACATTGGTACCCGCGGGGGTCTGGTCAAGCCTTCCACTGGGTATGCCTTCAAACGTATGCAACGGGATGCTTGTGCGATTGTTTCTGCACTGGAGCAATACGACGATCCGTTCAAAATCCAAAAATCACCTGCCCGTTATCATTTCTATGACATTCTGCTGCTGCAAATCCTTTTCCGTCAGGGTAGCAAAATGAAAAACATCTTCAGCAAACTTTTCCAGAACAATCCAATTATGCGCGTATTCCGTTTTCTGGATGAAGACGCCACACTTAGCGAGGATATTGCCTTAATTGCTTCGTTACCACCACTACCATTTTTGCGAGCATTGGTTCGAGTCTTTTTACTGAAAAAAATCTAACTTACCAGTCCACAACCTGGAGATGAAGCCCATCGCGTGGCCTCAAGGTCACCAGAGCATCCACCAGTACCTTTTGATCTGGTTTCAACTTCAGGCTATGTTTTTGATAAATGGATGCCAGTACCAGTGGACCTTCCAACAGGGCAAAATAATTACCGATGCAAAGACGAGGGCCACCACCAAAAGGCAGATAAGCAAATTTTGGACGAGCGTTGGATTGTTCCGGTAAAAAGCGATCGGGATTAAAAACCTGAGGATCATCCCAGAAATTCGAATTTTTATGCACATTGGTTATACTGACTACGATTAAAGAGCCTGCTGGAATTGCAACGCCATCGATGACATCATCCTGAACAGCTTTACGGGTCACCAGCCAGGCAGGTGGGTATAATCGCAATGCCTCATCGAATACCCGGCGGGTGAAATCCAGAGCAGGTAAATCTTCCAAGGTTGGAGCACGCCCCGCCAATACCCCCTCCATCTCCTGATGTAAACGCTCCTCGGCTTGTGGATTGCTGGCTATCAGGTAGCAGCTCCAGGTAAGCGCACTGGCAACTGTTTCATGCCCAGCAATCAGGATGGTGATAATTTCGTCGCGCACCTGTTGATCGCTCATGGTTTGATTGTTGTCATCAGTCGAATATAGCATTACATCCAGTAAGGATTTAGCATCCAAAGAACCATCACTTTTTGCTCTGTGGTGATCAATAATCTCCTGCACAGCACCATCCAGAGTTTTCATGGCCTGTTTAAATTTTCTACGACGTGGTGTATTGATGAACCCTGGCAGAACGTCCGGTGATTTAAACGAATGCACCACATGATCCAGTGCTACCAGCACAGCTGAGGTCAGGGTCGGGGCTTCTGTACGTAGATCCACCCCCAACAAAGCTTTCCCGAGGATTTCTAAAGCCAGTTCCATCATCTCACGATCGACGTCAATGCTTTGACCCGCCTGCCATTCATTGGCTTTACGGACAGCTGCATCAGCCATTAATGCCCCAAAGCCATTTATGCGTTGGCGATGAAAAGCAGGTTGCATGCGACGTCGTTGTTGCAACCATAATTCACCATCACTGGTCAGGAGACCTCGCCCGGTTACTTTGGAAAGACCATTGTATTGGAAGGTGTCTTTGGTGTAATTGCGGTTATTGTCCTGCAATACATGCTGTATATAGGTGGGGTGGCTGAGCACTAATGCATTCAACGGACCAATTTTAAATTGGATCAAGTTACCGTATTGCTCTACTGCCGATTCAAGAAATCCAAGTGTGTCGTCACGCAGTTTTGGCAGGGATGGAAGTAGTTTGAGTAAACTCGGGCGGGACAGCTTTTTGATCGAATTTGTTGATTTGTTTGTTGGAGTAGAATTCATCAAAACCCCTGATCATTTGTTCGGAAATAAGATACTCTTATTTTATTCGATTTCTCCCACCTTCCATCTGAAATTATTATACAAAAAATAATCCTCCTTTCGACTCATCCCTTCTCATATATAATCATTCATGAGAAAAAAGAATTTAAGGAGTGGGATATGATTCCTAACCAATGGTATGTGATTCTTGAATCACGCGAAGTAAAGACTGGGAAACCGGTTGGTTTTACCCGCATGGGTGAGAAAATGGTTGCGTGGCGGGACATTAATGGCACAGTGATTATTCAATCTGATGTATGTCCCCATCGCGGAGCAGCGCTGCACCAGGGAAAAATTCAAAACAATCATGTCATGTGCCCTTTTCACGGATTTGAGTTTGATTCCTCTGGCACATGCCAATACATCCCTGCCAACGGGAAAAACGCAGCACCCCCCAAAATACTGCACGCCAAAACTTACGAGAGTGTTGAAAGGCATGGATATATCTTTATTTGGTGGGGCGATGAGCAAACTTCCTATCCAGATTTACCCATCTTTGAGGAGCTTGAAAACGGTTATTACTTTGCAGATTATAAAGAACGTTGGAATATCCACTATTCACGGGCGATCGAAAATCAGTTGGATGTATTTCAT
>JACZIY010000364.1 GCA_014860845.1 Anaerolineaceae bacterium | reverse complement strand
TGGGCGGTGAAGATGGCTGAGCCGCTGGAGATTCCAAAAAGGAAGAGTGTCAGTAAGAAGAAAATCTGGTTAGACAAACCGAGGGCAGCAATGGAGGTCTCGCCCAGTTGACCAATCATCAATACATCCAGAAGATTGGTGAGGAGGAAATTAATTGTTGGATTGTGATGGGCACGGCGAGTTTCAGCATGGAAGAATAAAAACGCCGGTCGCGAAATAAACGATTGAACATAGAACTTTCTCAAATGACAGAATAGACTGATAAACCGTCTCTGAGTTTACCTGAGGGGTGGGTTTCTGTCGAGGAGAATTTTAGGTTTTGTTCTTGAGCGAATAAAGCAGATATTTATATACTCAAATTATGCAGATGTTTTCTGAATTTGAATCTGTTCAATCGAAAAAATGACTGGTAATTCACAATATCTTAAATGAAAACCTAATGATCGGAAACTACGGAATAGTCATCTCATAGCCTAGATCACGGAGGAGACTTGCGATCACCTCTGCTCCTTTTTCGTTGGGATGTTCCCCATCATCTCTGACGTATCCTTTATCTACAGGATTCTCAGTATGATCAACACCATTCCAGGCATCAAACACGTTAGCAACCGGAACCCCCATTTCTTCAGCAGCAATATGGATGGCTTTGCTGTAATTCTCCCAACAAGCACGGCATTCATCAAAGGTGCCATCTGGCAAACATTGACTTACCAACCTGGGATTATACGAATCATACGCTCTGATCATGGTTGGGTTGCCTTTCCGAATGGTATTGATGATACTATAAATCTCTTTTACATTCTCGATGTACAGATCGAATGTATCCATTTCACAATTGGTTACATAGCATTGGCTAACAGAGCTTTGACCGCAGTTCCAATCCCAGGGGTTGTCAGCATCAACAGATCGTTCTGGATTCCCATAAAATACGATGATTTCAGCTTCAGCTATATAATCCGCCATGTTCATGAGATCCAAATTTGGATCAGATCCACCCTTCAGAGGGTTCAGGACTTCGCCAACTGAAAGACCACCCATCCACTGATCATTTAAGTTGATTTTTATCCCAAGGTCTTTGAATACATAACTTGCATATACTTCAGCAACTCCCCAACCTGTACTATCGCTGATCCACAGCAAGTCCCATTCTTCGACATTGTCATTTGCAATAACTTCTTTGGCATCGATAACTTTGGGTTGAGAGCATCCTGTTAATACTAAACTGAGGATTGTCAATAAAACGAAAATCTTGAAAAACATTTTGGTATTCATTTCTTCTCCAAACTGAAATCTATATACTTTTATCTCCGTAGACTTAAAGTGAATTTCACTATTGGTTACTCACAGAAATTAGATTAGTTTGCTTTTCTTAAAATTATTGTTCGAAATTTAATTTCTGTATCTCGTCATTTTCAAACCTTCATCTTGCCTCCTTTTTGACCTTCAAAGTTGCACTTTCCACTTGAATCTGCGTATAAATTTATTTTTGGAATTTAAATTTAGCTTCAATCCGATGTAACACACCGAAATCCAAAAT
>JACZIY010000363.1 GCA_014860845.1 Anaerolineaceae bacterium | reverse complement strand
GGCATTACGGTTGATGTTTAATACTTCATAATAATCTCTTTGTGCCATGTTCACCTACAAATTAATAAATAACTTCACTATAATAGCATAAAAATTTAAACCGGAAGCAAATGCTACCGGTTAGCGCGTCACAAAGCTGAGATTAAAATCTTTCTTGAATGCAGAGAGGAATCCCTCTCTGCATTCGAGTCGATTCGAACATTAGACACTCTTGAATTCACCATCCACAACATCATCATTACCAGGTTGTGAATCTCCACCTTTCTCAGATCCAGGTTCAGGACCAGCTTGTCCAGCTTCACCGCCAGGCTGTTGATACATACTTGCGCCAACTTGTTGGATTAATTCTTCCACTTCCTGAATCAATTTTTGAATACCTTCCACATCATCACCAGTTACTTTGCTACGCAAATCTGAAATCTTAGTATCAATTTGTTGTTTTTTCTCGCTATCAATTTTGTCCGCGTTTTCTCGAAGCATTTTTTCTGTCTGATAAATCAAATTATCGGCATGATTACGAGCTTCTACTAACTGCTTGCGTCTTTTATCTTCTTCCGCGTGCAATTCGGCTTCTTTGCGCATTTTTTCAACTTCTGTGTCGTTCAAACCTGATGAAGCCGTAATGGTTATATTTTGTGATCGATTTGTCGCTTTATCTACAGCATTAACGTTCAGAATACCATTTGCATTTATATCAAATGTTACCTCAATTTGTGGTACTCCTCGGGGAGCAGTAGGAATACCATCCAGAACAAATTTACCTAAGGATTTATTATCCGTTGCCATGGGTCGTTCACCCTGCAGAACATGAATTTCAACGGATGTTTGACTATCTGCAGCGGTAGAAAAGATCTGACTCTTGCGAGCAGGAATAGTTGTATTTCTTTCAATAATTGGAGTCGCGACACCACCCATTGTCTCAACAGAAAGTGTTAATGGTGTAACATCCAATAATAAAATATCTTTTACATCACCAGCTAGAACTGCAGCCTGAATAGCAGCCCCAACTGCAACAACCTCATCAGGATTTACACCTTTATGTGGTTCTTTACCGAATTCTTTACGTACAGCTTCTTGCACAGCCGGCATTCTTGTCATACCACCAACTAGGACAACCTCACTGATATCAGCTGGTCTTAATCCAGCATCAGACATGGCTTTGCGTACTGGTTCCATTGAGCGTTGAACAAGATCTTCAGTCAATTGTTCCAGTTTTGCTCTGGTGAATGTTTTAACCATGTGTTTTGGGCCACTTGCATCAGCAGTTAAATATGGGAGATTGATCTCGGTTTGCATAACGGTCGATAATTCAATTTTTGCTTTCTCAGCTGCTTCTTTTAGACGTTGCAAAGCTTGACGATCATTGCGAAGATCCATACCAGTATCTTTTTTAAATTCATCTATCAACCAGTCCATGACACGTAAGTCAAAATCATCACCACCCAGGAATGTATCTCCACTGGTTGATTTAACCTGAAATACGCCATCTCCTACATCGAGAATGGAGATATCGAAGGTTCCTCCTCCGAGGTCATAAACAGCGATTATCTCATTTTTCTTCTTGTCAAGACCATACGCCAAAGATGATGCAGTCGGCTCATTGATGATTCTCAATACTTCAAGCCCAGCGATACGACCAGCATCTTTGGTCGCATTTCGTTGTGCATCATTAAAATATGCTGGGACTGTAATAACTGCCTGCGTGACAGGTTCACCCAAAAACGATTCTGCATCTGCTTTTAATTTTGATAAAATCATAGCAGAAATTTCAGGTGCTGAATAATCTCTTCCATCCAGTGAAACACGAACATCTCCGTTGGGAGCTTTTGAAATTTTATAAGGAACGCGTTGTTCTGTACGAGTCGTTTCAGCATCTCCATACTTGCGACCCATCAACCGCTTAATTGAGAAAATTGTATTCTCCGGATTAACGATTGCCTGGTTTCGTGCTGATCGACCCACAATTCGTTCATGATTTTTATTTACTGCCACAACCGATGGAACT
>JACZIY010000362.1 GCA_014860845.1 Anaerolineaceae bacterium | reverse complement strand
CAGGAACAGTTAGAACAAATTATGTTTGATACGCTGGAATTAAAAAAGCGGCAGGAAACTCCTGACTCCCCTGAAGCGCTGGCAACGATTCCCATGCTTGGAAAAGACGATCTGGATCCAAACATTAAACCTTTACCTTTACAAATCATGCAGAAAGAACCTGCTACGATCTTATTCCATGATCTCTTCACCAGTGAAATTCTTTATGTGGATTTAGGTTTTAGTTTGTTACCTTTATCACCAAAGCAACTTCCTTACATGCGCTTATTCTCTCGGGCTTTATTGGAGATGGGTTCACAAAAAGAATCCTTTGTTGAGTTAATCCAGCACATTGGAAGAGAAACTGGTGGTATTCATCATTCGCTTTATACTTCGGAAAAAGCCAAACAAAATGGCTCTGCTGCATATTTATTCCTGCGCTCTAAGGTGATGGTAAATAAGTTATCAGCATTATTATCCATATTAGAGGATATTTTGCTGATCCCAAATTTCAGCGATAAGGAACGTTTCCGACAAATCTTATTGGAAGAAAAATCTGGGATGGAAGCCGGGCTGATCCCCTCCGGCCATCGGGTAGTCAATAATCGTCTCAAATCTCAATACTCATCATCCGCCTGGATGACTGAAAAAATGAGTGGAGTAGATTATCTCTTCTTTATCCGATCACTCATCAATAATTTCGATCAGGAATGGGAGCAAATTTCAGCCACACTCGAGGAAATTAAATGTAGTATATTCAATCAAAACAATCTTATAGTTAATGTGACCATAGACCAACCCCATTGGAATACAGTGCAGAATGAAATCAATAATTTCATTCATCTCTTACCCTCTGCTTTGTTATCGAATCAAGTATGGAACGAGAAAAGGAAGGTTATCAACGAGGGTTTGATGGTGCCAAGTCAGGTGAATTTTGTTGGCAAAGGTGGAAATTTATACTCACTCGGGTATAAAGATCATGGCTCCATGAACGTAATCCTACAATATTTACGCAGCACCTGGTTATGGGAAAAGGTACGTGTCCAGGGTGGTGCTTATGGTGGATTTTGCAGTTTTGATCGTCTCTCAGGAATTTTTACGTTTCTATCTTATCGTGATCCCAATTTATTGAGTACGATTGCAAATTATGATCAAACCGCCCAATTTCTGAAAAGTTTTGAGCTAAGTGAATCAGAATTAACCAAATCTATTATTGGGGCAATTGGTGAGTTGGATGCCTATCAATTACCGGATGCAAAAGGTTATACTTCCATGGTTCGATATATTTTAGGAATCACAGACGATGATCGCCAGAAATTCCGGGATGAACTATTGTCAACCTCCGAATCAGATTTCCGTCATCTCGCTAAAATTATGGAAGAATTAAACAAACTGGCCAGTATTATTGTGTTAGGTTCCTCAGAAAGCATAACAAAAGTGAACCTGGAAAAGCAATTATTCAGCAAAACCAGGAAGGTGCTGTAAAGAATTGAAGAATAACAAGAAGAATCCTACTCCAAAAACCAATCGAATCACAGGGGCAGCAATTTTAGCTCTACTCCTCATAATGGTTTTTGTCCAGCGCACGAATCTGGAATGGTTAAAGAATTGGTGGGCTTTACTCTTTTTGATACCTGCCATCGCCTCCATTAATAATTCCTACACTGAGATTCAGAATAAAAAAGGATTCACATTTTCTCTGGCGAGTAATATGGTAGGAATCATTTTTCCCATCGCGATATGTGTGATTCTGTTGCTGGGTCTCAATTGGATTATTATTCTGCCGGTTGTCATCATAATATCGGGATTTTCCATGTTGGTGGTTGGTTTTGTTAACGAGGAGAAAGGTTCTGGCAGGATCATTCGAGCTCTGCATCCATGGTTCTTTTCCTGGGGAGCTGCTGTGATTCTTGTTGGCATCATAACCCTGGTGGCCAATTTACAAACCACTCCAGATGGATTAGCCATTTACACCTGGTATGGAATTGCCTTATTCGTAGCATCCTTAGGGGGTCTGGTATCAGCTTGGATTGAGTTCCGCAAACACGGAAAACCAACTCTGGTTGTCTTGGCTCACCTGTTGGTATCGTTGGTCATATCCATTCCAGGCTTTTTGACGATTTTCAGGTAATTATTAATACCATTTTTTAAAATTAACTCCTAATAATTGATAAAGTTCAACGGTTTTTCTTGAAGCACTTTGGGTTCAAAAAATGCTGGCTTTAGCGCCACAGCAAAAATCAATCGCAAAAAGATTGGGCACTAACCTGGAACCAATCGCTTGAAACCAATGGTGTGTTGG
>JACZIY010000361.1 GCA_014860845.1 Anaerolineaceae bacterium | reverse complement strand
CCATTGATCCAACCCGTGATTGCCGCCTTTCAGTCAAAATACCCACAAATCGAAGTGTTATTAAAGTCTGGCAGCAATAGCCAGATGGCAAACACATTATTGGAAGAAAAAGCCAACCCCCAGGCGGATGTATTCATCACCACTGAAGTTTTTACCGCCCATGCCCTCAGCCAGGAAGGAATTTTCCAACCCTATGAGCCTGCTGGATATCAGAATTTACCGGATGCTTATAAAGCGGAAGATGGTTCCTGGGTTGGATTAACCCAGCGCATGCGGGTCATTATGTATAACAAAGATCTGGTCAGCTCGGATGAAATACCCGATTCCATGTTTGATCTGACCGATCCGAAGTGGAAGGGGCAAATTGCTGCTGCTGGTTCTACCAATGCTTCGATGCAGGCACAGATTGCCAGTATTATCCAATTAGTAGGGCAGGAACAAACAGAAGCATGGTTGAATGGTTTAATGGAAAATCAAGTCACTTTCTTTGGGGGTCACAGTGATGTCCGTATAGCCGTCGGGGTAGGTGAATTTAAATTAGGTCTGGTCAATCACTATTATTATTATCTGCAACTGGCAGAAGGTAGCAATGTCGGCATCATTTATCCTGATCAGGGATCCGATGAGATGGGAATCATCTCCAATGCCACAACGGCTGCCATTATTAATGGGTCCAGAAATCCAAATGCTGCCAGAGCTTTTCTTGACTTTCTGGTTTCCGCGGAAGGCCAGAAGATTTTTGCCGAAGAAAATTATGAATACCCACTTCTGGCGGGTGTCGCGCGGCACCCGGATTTGGTACCCACGGATGGACTGAGGATGGCAAATATAGAACTGACCCAGATCGTCGACCACTTTGACAAGACCTTTGACTTGATTGACATGGTAAACCTTCCGTAAATGTTCAGGATAGAAGCATTGCGGTCAAATCGCTGGAGTCAGAACAAACCCATCCCCAAAATAGCCTTTCTGGCGGGATGGGTCGCTTTGCTGGCGGTCATTCCGGTCATATACATTCTGATACGTGCTCTGACAGGCGAGGCTGAACTCTGGCAAAGGATCATACAGACCCGCCTGATTAAATTATTCAGCAACACATTATTGTTGGTACTTGCGGTAACCACCGGAACGACTCTTCTGGGTGTCAGCATGGCATGGTTAACCGAACGTACAGATGTGCCTGGACGGAAAATCTTTCGCTGGCTTCTGGCTTTACCGCTGGCTATTCCTCCTTATATAGGTGCAATCGTCCATCTGGCACTCTTGCGTCCACGCGGAGGATTAATACCACAATGGTTGGAAGGGATCCATTTAACATCCCTTCCATTGCCGAATCCAACAGGGTTTTGGGGGGCAGCTTTTGTGCTGATAATTTTTTCGTATCCGTACGTATTTCTCTTAAGCGGAGCAGCCTTTCGCTCACTGAATGCTTCTTATGATGAAGCAGCCCGTATGTTAGGACGCACCCCCTGGCAAACTTTCTGGCAGGTGACCATCCCCACCATCCGTCCAGGCATCACCGCCGGCGCTTTATTGGTCTCCCTCGATATTCTGGCTGAATACGGAACGGTTGCTTTGCTACGTTTTGAAACATTTTCGTTCGCGATCTTTGTGCAATTAGCCGGTCGTTATGATCGTTCTGCTGCATCCTTTCTAAGTGGGGTATTAATTCTGCTGGCATTGGTGATTTTGTACGGAGAATTTCGCATCCAGGGTCGCGCACAATTCACACAAATTGGTTCATCTTGGCGGCCAGCTACCCTCATTCAATTAGGTAAACAACGGATATGGGGATTTCTGGCGCTATTATTTACGGTCTTGGTGAGTTTTATCATTCCTGTAGGTCTACTGTTATTTTGGAGCGTACAGGGAATTCTGGATCTACAAACCATTTCCAGTATGCAGATCGGTTCCAGAGGTTTGCTGAGTTTTATTTTCAACAGTGTCTGGAGCTCCGGATTCGCTGCTCTATTGGCGGTGCTTTTTTCGATACCCATCGCCATTTATGTGGTACGTTATCCCGGGAAAGTTTCCCGCTTGTTTTCACGCTTATCACAGGTAGGCTATGCCATCCCGGGGGTGGTTGTAGCGTTGAGCCTGGTGATGCTGGTCA
>JACZIY010000360.1 GCA_014860845.1 Anaerolineaceae bacterium | reverse complement strand
AAGTCAAGACCGGTCTGGATGTGTATGCAGCTGGCTTCCCGCTGCTGGATCCGGAGTACAACCTGACCAAGGGTATCATCTCCAAAGTGAATGCCGATGGACAGACATCCTGGTCATCCATGTCTTATATTTATGGACACGATGCCAAGATAAACCCCGGTAACTCAGGCGGACCATTAGTCACCGAAGACGGCAAAGTGGTTGGGATTAATTATATGACCCAGGCCACCTACGACCAACAGTTCGCCATCCCATCTGCCCAGGCAATTCCGATCGTTAACCAGCTACGCGAACGCCAGAACGTTGCCTCTCTGGGTCTGGACGGAATTGCGATCGTTTTTGGTCCTAACAGTGAGTATCCTGGTATTTGGGTTAATTCAGTAACAACCGGTAGTATTGCGGATAAAGCAGGAATCAAACCCGGCGATATCATTCATGAGGTTGAGGACATTCTGGTTGCTACCGATGGCACCATGAAAGATTATTGTGATATTCTCAAGAGCCATGATCTGGAGGACGAGTTGAAAGTCTTTGTCTATCGCTGGGAGACCGATGAATTGCTTGAAGGCTCACTGAACGGCGAAAAAATTGCCCTGTATGGTTATGCTGGTCTTTCCGGTGAAGCCGAAACCTGGGTGGAAGAAGAGGGTACCACCACGACCACCGAGAATGAGCCTTTCCGCACCGAAGAATTCGATGGAAATATCGACTGGTGGAGCTGGTTTACCACGAATGGGGATGAAAATCAACTGGATATTTATCAGGACAATGGCCGCATTATCTTCGAAATGTATGATTCAGATATTTGGGCTTACCTGACCTATGGTGAATATTATTATGATGATGTCTATGTACAAACTCTGGTGGAAAACAGGGGAATGAATTCAAACAGTATCAGTCTGGTGTGCCGTTATGATGAAAATCTCGGTTGGTATGAATTCAACGTTGGCAGCGATGGCTTGTATGATATCCTGCGCTTCGATGGACAACTCAGCAATGGGGGTTACACTTTGCTTGCCAATGGCGGTTCCACCCGCATCAAAACCGGGAAGGAATATAACGAATATGCCATTCAATGTGCCGGTGATACATTGACTTTATGGATCAACGGCTACGAAACCAACAGTGTTCGGGATCGCACCTTTAAGGAAGGACTGATCGGTATCTCTGCATCTTCCTACAGTTCAACGCCTATCATCGTCGAATTTGAATACGTGGATATCATTTATCCGTATTAGTTAGCTCTTGAGATCATAAGCTATTAAGGAAAATAACTTATAAAGAGTGCAATGCATCAGAAAGAATGTGGTGCATTGCACTTAACAATTAACCAACTCACATGGATCACCGAAGAAATTACCATCTATCATCCCTCCAGAAGTGCATTGCAGCTGCCCCTAAACCTCACTGCTCAAGCCAGGTGAACCGTACTTTTGGTATCTTCATATCG
>JACZIY010000359.1 GCA_014860845.1 Anaerolineaceae bacterium | reverse complement strand
GGTGGGTTATGGGAATTTCCCGGTGGCAAACAGGAAGAAAATGAGACATTACCGGCTGCTCTGCAACGTGAGATTATGGAAGAATTGGGGTGTGAAATCTCAGTGGAGACAGAATTTGGCGAGTATCAGCATGCTTACACCCATTTTCGGGTTACGTTGCATGCATTCTTGTGTTCATTAATCAAAGGTGATCCACACCCGATAGAAGCATCACAACTCGCCTGGGTCCCTTGGCAACAACTTTCTGAATATCCGATGGGTAAGATTGACCGACAGATTGCCGAACAATTGCGAAAAAACGCTGATAAGTCATTATAATAAACTTAATGAGAGATTTTTCTTTAGATCGCGCGAAAATGGTCCGCGATCAGATCGAACGGCGCGGTATTAATCATCCTGGTGTCCTGGCAGCCATGCTTAAAGTCCCCCGACATCTTTTTGTGTCCATGGAATACCAGAGTGAAGCCTATGCGGATCATCCGCTTCCGATTGGCTCTGGGCAGACAATATCACAACCTTACATCGTCGCTTTGATGACAGAACTCATTCAACCAGACCCACAGGATTGCGTGCTGGAAATTGGCACAGGATCAGGTTATCAGGCAGCCATTCTCAGTCAATTAGTAACACAGGTGCACAGTATCGACCGCCATCCAGAATTGGTGAAAGTGGCACAACATGTTGCCGAACAACTCGAGTTAACCAACATTCAATTTCATGTTGGTGATGGCAGTTTGGGATTGCCCGAGCACGCGCCATATGATGCCATCCTGATCACCGCAGCTGCCCCACAAATTCCCAAACCCATACTATCCCAACTGAAAGTGGGCGGAAGATTGGTATTGCCGGTTGGTGAACGTTGGCAGCAGAAGCTTGAACGCTGGATCAGAACGGCTGAGGAATCCTTCGACCATGATCAGGATATCCCGGTTAGTTTTGTGCCATTATTAGGAGAATACGGTTGGTCTGAATCGGATTGGTAACAATCAGTGCACTTTAAGTACCTTCACCTGCACGTTATCCTCACCCACCATATCTTTCAACCGTCGCATTAATTCCGGGCAATAACCGGTTGTATCATTAGGAAACTCCATATCAACCCGTTTGCCATTTTCAAAAATCATCAGGCCAAATTTATCCTTGCCCGGGTAGGATCGCAACAAACCAACTACACGTTTAATACGCATCAGACCGCGATCAGATTCATTTAAATTTGCCCGTAGAATAATTGTCATCATCCTGAATTCATCTTTGTTGGGATCCCGTAATTCGAAAACTCTGTCTAACGGTGGTATGACGATCGGGACTTTCTTGGGGGAGGGAGGAATCTCAACACGATTGGCCTCACTTAAAATATTTGTTTTTGGTTGAAATAATCGACCTTGCAAATCATTCATGCCGGGTTCGTCTTTAATTTCTGGTTTTACTTCCGGCATGATGTCCGCGTTGATCTTGGAGGACTGTTCAACATTCTCCTGCAGTGGTGTTTCTTCAGGGGATTCCTCCATCACCGGTTCTGGTTTTGGAAGATCATCCTTTTCTTCTGTTTCAACAATCTCAGGAACGTTTTCCAAATTTTCAAAAAAGGTTGAGTCAAAAAATGGGTCCATGGAATCATCTATTTCTTCTACTACGATAAACTCATCCATTTCAAACACCTCAACGGGCAGAACTTCCTGTGCTTCTTCTTCTGTCTGATCATCACCACCGAATTCAATGTCATAACGGTAACTCAGATCGACAACTTCCATTTTCTCTATTATTTCGTTATTCTCGCCCTGATCCAGTACTAAAGATAACTCGTCATTCGATACCGACCGAATGGTATCTGCCAGAATTTTTGGATCCCCATTCGCACTATCCACTTTTCCATCTACAACCAGGATCCGATCTGTTTCAATTAAATCCCGACTGGCTTTCCAGACACTGGGAAAAACAACAATATCCATGGAACCGAATAAATCATCCATGGTAACAAATCCCATATCATTTCCGGATTTGGTCAGATGCTTGCGGAAACGAGATACCATTCCTGCAACAGTGACACTGCCTTTATTTTTGACACCCCCTAATTGAACCGAGGTGTGTGTCGATCTTTTTCGCAGAAAATCACGGTATGGTGTTAAGGGGTGGGCAGAAACATACATGCCGATCAATTCTTTTTCCCATTCCAATAATTCTCTGGGATTATGCTCATGCACATCTGGCAATACGACTTCTTCGGATACATTTTCCACCAGACCAAAAATACTTAATTGACCGCACTCGGCTGCCCTGAAATGACTGCTTGAAACTGCCACCAACCGGTCTAAAGCATCCAGGATGGCTCTACGTTTGCCAAAACGATCCAATGCCCCCACTCGCACCAGGCTTTCCAGTGCTCTTTTGCCCACCGCCCGCAAATCAACCGTTTGAACAAAATCATTTATTGTGCGAATTTCATTCTTTGCCCTGGCATCCATGATCACCTGCACTGGACCCTGCCCAACATTTTTTACAGCGCCCAAACCAAAACGGATCACAGAGTTGCCATCTGCCAGATCTTCAATTGAGAAGTCCCAATCACTGCCTATCAAATCTGGTGGTAACACTTCAATCCCCAGATCACGACAATCCAGTACATATTGGGCTACTTTTTCGGTTTCGTTCTTGGTAGCGGATAACAATGCCGTCATGTATTCAATGGCATAATGTTTTTTCAAATAGGCTGTTTTTACAGCGATGACGCCATAATCTGCAGCGTGACTTTTGTTGAAACCATAATTAGCGAATTCTTCCCAATCCTTAAAGATTTGTCCGGCGGTGTCTGCATCCATGATGCCACGCGAAACAGCGCCTTTCACAAATTTCTCGTGGTGATAGGGGATTTCCTTCACTTTTTTCTTTGATATGGCGGAACGTAATGCATCCGCTTCTGATGCTTTGTATCCGGCTATTTCCATCGCAGCGAACATTATCTGTTCCTGATAAATGGCAATACCAAAGGTTTCATTAAAGATTGGTTCCAAAGCATCATGGCGGTACTTCACCGGTTCTTCACCGTGCATGCGTTTAATATAATCCGGGATGAACTGCAGCGGTCCTGGCCGGTACAACGCCACCATAGCGATAATATGCGCCAGGTTCTTCGGTTGCATCTGAACCAGGTAACGGGTCATTCCGGTACCTTCCAGTTGGAAGACACCTGCTGTGTGTCCTGTTCCCAGAAATTCAAAAGTTTCCGGATCATCAATCGGAATATTCCCCAGATTCAGGTCAATTCCATGCCGTTTTTTGATCAGATCACATGCCCGTGCCATGACCGTCAGGGTAGCCAGACCCAAAAAGTCAACTTTGAGCATGCCCAATGCATCCAGATGAGCCATTTCATATTGGGTAACCGTCTTGACCGGCGTGTCCTCGGAATTGCTCGTTGGACGGTGCAGTGGGACATACTCATCAATCGCCTGATCTGAAATAACAATACCAGCAGCATGCGTACCTACATTACGAACCACCCCTTCCATGTGCTGGGCGGTATCGATCAGTTCCTTTAAATAAGGAGTGCTATCATAGAGCATTCGCAATTCATTAATGGAAGCCAATGCGTCTTGTATACTGGCCGGTTTGCTGCCGATGGTAGGGATCATTTTACTGACCTGATCTACTTCACTCAGTGGGATATCCATAACACGCCCGACATCCCGGATGGCTGCTTTTGCTCCCAGGGTACCAAAGGTGATAATGGCTGCCACTTTGTCGTGTCCATACTTGTCTGCACAATACTTGATCAGGCAGGCGCGTTTGTCATCCTGAAAATCCATATCAATATCCGGCATAGATATACGGCTGGGATTAAGGAAGCGTTCAAAAATCAATCCATGGTCAAGGGGTTCCACCAGGGTGATATCCAGCGTGTAGGCTACCATGGACCCGGCAGCCGAACCGCGGGCGTTATACCAGATGCCCTGCTGTTTGGCGTACATACACAGATCCCAAACAATCAAAAAGTAGGCATCAAAACCCATATTGTGAATAACGGACAATTCATAATCCAGCCTCTGTTGTACGGTGGGATCATTCGCTCTGGGTCCGTAATTGCGCGCCAGGCCTTCATTACACAATTTACGCAGATACGTTTCAGCAGTAAAACCCTCTGGAACGTCAAATTTTGGTAAATGGTATCCCTCATTTTTCAGATCAACATTACAGCGTTCCGCGATGTTTAACGTGTTTTCTATCGCTCCGGGGATATGACCAAATAACGTCCGCATCTCCTCCGGGGAGCGTAGATAATAACTGTCATCGTTCATCTTCATTCGGGTCGGGTCTTTTAATAACGCCCCGGTCTGAATTGCCAGCAGGATGTCCTGATATTTTGCATCTGCCTGCTCGATATAATGCACATCGTTGGTCGCTACAAATTGCGCATTGTAGCGTTTTCCCAAATCCAGCAAATGTTGGTTCACTTGCTTTAATTCTGCCAATGGATGATCCTGAAGCTCAAG
>JACZIY010000358.1 GCA_014860845.1 Anaerolineaceae bacterium | reverse complement strand
CACTAGTACTCTCTAACAGATGAACGATCACCCGTCCCAAAGTGGATTTTCCGCAACCAGACTCCCCGACAACCCCCATTGTTTTGCCTTTTTCGATCTTGAAAGATACGTCATCAACCGCATGTAGCATGCCACGTGGTGTTTCAAAATATTTCTTTATATTTTCAACTCTAAGTAACGCATCCATCTTAACTCTCCAGCCTAATAACTTTGATGCAGCGGCAAAAATGTCCTGAATTGATCTCAATTAGTGGGATATTTTGGCTTATGCACTTCTCATCGGCAAGCGGACAACGGGGATGGAAATGGCAACCCATGGGAAGATTGGAAGGGTCTGGCGGCAAACCAGCAATTGAATCCAACCTTTCTCTTTCTTCATCCAGGGTTGGAACCGCACCGAATAATCCACGAGTATAAGGGTGAGATGCATGATCGAAAATGTCTTCCTTGCTGCCAACTTCAACGATCTCCCCAGCATAGATGACAGCCAGGTCATCACAGACTTCCGCCACCACACCAAGGTTATGTGAGATTATGATCATGGAGGTATTAAAATCCTCCTTCAACTTGGCAATCATATCCAGCACCTGGGCTTGGATGGTCACATCCAGTGCCGTGGTAGGCTCATCTGCCAGCAGCAACTCTGGGCTGCATGCCAAGGCTATAGCAATGACCACCCTCTGTTTCATTCCGCCCGAGAATTGGTGAGGATATTCCCTAAAGCGTTCACGCGGTATACCCACTGTTTCAAGCATTTTCATGGCCCGTTCTTCAGCTTCTTTCTTAGTGATCTTATTGTGAAGTTCGATCACTTCTGAGATCTGTTCACCAATCCGCATGATTGGGTTGAGCGCAGTCATAGGATCTTGAAAAATCATAGACACTTTGAAACCGCGAATCTTGCGCATTTCCTTTTCGCTGTTCTTCAAAAGATCCTGCCCATCAAGGAAGATTTGCCCGTTTTTAATCTTGGCGGGAGGATCGGGAAGAATACGCAAGATGGCTTTAGCGGTGGAAGTTTTGCCAGCGCCTGTCTCACCAACCAAACCAAAGGTTTTTCCACGTTCAAGGTCGAAAGACACACCGTTGACCGCATGGATCACCTGTCCTTCAGCGGTATATTCAACCACCAGGTCCCTTACTGAGAGAAAAGAATTCTTGATTGTCATGGTTTTCATCCTTATTTCTTCAGTTTTGGATCCAATGCATCTCGCAAACCATCGCCAAACATATTGAGTGATAAGACTGTGAGCATGATGAAGAGACCAGGGAAGGTAACCATCCATGGGCATGTGCGAATCAGACCGCGTCCACCAGCAATCATCGATCCCCATTCCGGAGTGGGAGGTTGAACACCGAGACCAATAAAGCTGAGCATAGCACCCATCATGATTACATTCCCAATACTCATGGTCGATGAGACTAATAATGGCGAAAAAGTATTCGGAATAACATGTTTCATAATAATCCGCAGTGTACTGGCATTAATGGAGGTGGCAGCTTCCAGGTACTCCGAATGTCGCACTCCCATTATTGAAGCGCGTAATAACCGACATGACATTGGAATACCGCCAAAACTAAGTGCTAGTAGTGTATTAATGAGACCTGGTCCTAAAACCACAGAAATTGTAATAACGAGAAGTATTCCAGGAATGGATTGAAGAATATCGATAAAACGCATGATGATATCATCCACCACTCCACCAAAATAACCAGCGAAGGCACCAAACACCATACCCACAATTGTGCCCAGTAAGACCGCGAGGACACCCACACTCAATGAGAAACGACTTCCCCAAACAACCCTGCTGAAAATATCTCGGCCTAATTCATCTGTCCCAAAAATATGCTCAACAGAAGGCGCAGCTCGGGTGTTCTTAAGATCTTGTTGTTGATAAGGGTATGGAGAGATCAGAGGTGCAAATATCGCTATGAGTGCCAACAATACCGCAATCACAAATCCAATCACTGCAGATGAATTTTGGGATAATCGTTTGGAGACAACAACAAATTCACTATGTTTTTTTGTTTTAATAACATTCGATTCACTTCGAGTTGATATGTTAAACATGTTTCGTTTTCCTCTTTTTGACCGCAAATCGTGCCTTAATACGAGGATCAACAAGCGCATAGGTAATATCCACCAACAGCATGATCAGCGTGAAGGCAATCGCCAAAAATATCACCGAGCTCTGAACAACATTAATATCCCGGCTCCCAATGGCTGAAACCAGATACCAGCCCACACCAGGGATACCAAAAATCATTTCAATGACCACAGTGCCGGCTAACAACATACCCATACCATTACCGATAATTGTGATGATCGGCATCATCGCGTTGGGCAAGGCATGTTTCATCAGGATCTTAAACTCTGACATTCCCTTAGCACGAGCCGTGGTTATGTAATCTGAGCGGATGACCTCAAGCATACTAGAACGTGTCTGGCGTGCCTGGGTGGCAATACCTGGAAATGCATTCGCAAGACAGGGTAAGATATAGAATTTCAAACCGCCAATTCCAAATGGGGGAAGCCAACCCAGATTCACCGAGAATAGAAGCACCAACATAAGCGCAAGCCAGAAGTTAGGCATTGAAATACCGAACATGGCGATAAACATGGCAATACGATCACCCACACCATTACGGTTAATTGCAGCAATAATTCCCAATGGTGTGCCAATGAAAATCTGCAAAAACATACAAATCAGAGCAATGGTCAGAGTACGTGGAAACCGTTGAAGTAGTTCTGAAGTGACGGGAGTGTTATAAACCCACGATTTGCCAAAATCAAAATGCAAGATAATTCCGCCCACATACCTTCCTAGACGCACAAGGTATGGATCATTTAAGCCCATGACTTCTCGTTTGGCTTCAACTTGTGCTGGAGTTGGTTCTGCACCGAGAAGCAACCTGACAGGATCTCCTGGAATAAAATACAAGATCGTGAAGATCAAAATTGTCACTCCTAGTATCACCGGGATCATCTGAAGTAATCTTCTTAGGATATATCTACCCATGGATAAAATCCTCTTTTCATTTTTTGTGATAATTCTGTCGAAATTGAGTAATAATGCCTATACTGAAGGACATTAGGATTTCCATATTATATAAAGATCAATAATCATCATTGCTAAGTTCATGGATCTTGGCAATTTACACATAATGCTACCTAAGAATAATTACAACCAATACAAAATTGAAAAATCGATAAAGTATTTTTAGCATATTTTGTTGACAAAAGATAATGATTTTCATTTTATAGAAACATTATTCGAGTCTGATGCAGCGCTGCGTTTTGAACAAAGAATCTATTTCAAAGCAGCGCTGCACCATTTTGAACTTTTAAAAGAAAGTGCTACATTTCGGTGTTGCGAATCTTATTGTGCGTACTCGCATGCGCCTGGGACTACAAAACCTCTACTATCCAGGAAGACACTGGCTACATCAGAAATACTCACGATGTTATTAACATACGAAAACAATCCTTGCATGTAATCCTGTTCCTTGATGTACTGCCATGCGGCATCAGAGTTGGCATCACTAGGATTCGTGGCTGCGGTATCCATGAGAGATTGTAGTTGATCATCCTTAAACCAGTTCGAGGTCGTACCGTTATAGCGGTTCTGATCTAACATCAATTGCCAGGGACTATAGACAAAATCTCCACCAGCTGTTGCGTTCAGAGAAAGATCCCACTTGGCAGGATCCGTAACATCCTGGTTGAATACTGGAGGATCTACCTGGACGATCTCAACTGCAATTCCGAGTTCTGCCAATTGAGCTTGGATAACCTGGCAAACTAATCCTGTCGAAGGTGGTTGGCTTTGTGCCAATAACTTGAGGGTAAGATCAGCTGGAGCGCCAGACGCGGCATACAATTCTTTTGCCTTGTTGAGATCGAATGGATAGTAATCTTCTGAATCCCATTTGGTCAAATAGCCAATGAAATTGGCATTACCGATCTCATGAGATGGATTGCAAGCGCCTGGAGATACAGCGTCACATAATGCCTGGCGATCGATAGCATAAGAAATAGCCTGTCGTAGTTCTTTGGAAGTTAAAACATGCCCTTCAGAACCATTGAATGCTAACACCTGGGTAAGGTTATCGACTTTTCGATCTACTGTGAAACCCGCTACGCCATCAAATAGGGAAACGTCACTACCAGGTACAGAAGTTGAAATACCCGCTGAACCAGTTTGTAAAGCGATGGTATGTTGAGCAGGTTCAGAAATAATCACGAATACTGCAGTTTGAACATTGGATGTAGTAACAACCGGGCTCATGGTCTGGTCTGTCTGCCAATAATCAGCGCGGCGTTCAAAAGTCAGGCTGGAGCCAGGGACATAATCTGTCAACACATAAGCAGAAGTAGTGATAGGTTTGGTGGCCATTTCATCCGGGCTGTTTTCATAAGCTTCTTGGCTGACAATCGGGCACTCAACAAGAACTTTATTGATACCACCACCCAGATCGGTTTTGGTTACGAAGGTTACAACATAATCACTTTTTGCGGTAACCGACTCCAAATCACCTAGTGGACGCAAGTTACCTAACCCCATAGCGGTAGTATAAGAATAAGCAACATCAGCTGCAGTGATCATGTTCCCAGTACTATCGCTGATGTTCTCGAACAGGGTCACATCATAGGTTTTGTCTGCGACTTTTTCATAGCCCTTTGCGAGGTATGGAGTGAGTTCAGGCCCGATCTGATAGAAAAGATATTCGTACATGGATGTCAAAACACCAATACGTCCTAAGCTCATAGCAGCGAATGGTCCCAGGTTGGATGGATCA
>JACZIY010000044.1 GCA_014860845.1 Anaerolineaceae bacterium | reverse complement strand
TGCCGCATCTAATTTATATGCATCTGGTGCGCCTTTTGAGATCTTTTTTGAATACAGCGCTGCTCAATCTACGTTGCGTCCACCTACACCTGCGTATTTAACAGCTGCATTGGTCTTTGAAAAAGCACTGGCTGACATTGCAAATGGTGCAGATGTGATTGATGCACTCGATGCTGCAGCTGATGAGATTTCTGCTGATATTGAAGCCAATGGCGGTTATGGTTTCGATGGCTCTGTTGTTGGTCCATCTATTCAAGAGGATGAAATCGCCACTCGAAATTAAAAACCATTTCCCTCTTTCTAAAACAATGTCCTTCTCCCGGGCAAACATAGCCTGGGGGGAGGAAACTCATCTTAGGAGTAATAAAATGGCACAGATAACAAAAATAGAAACTCCGAATCAGATGCGGTCATCAAAATGGCCCATCGAACGGCACATGGAAGCCATTACTGCCTGGTTGATGGCCAGCCCTGCAATGATCCTGATGATCCTCTTTTTGATCATCCCGTTTATTCTGGCTTTCTACTTCTCCTTTACCAATCAAAGGCTTATCTCGCCCAACGCCACGGAATTTTTAGGCCTGGAAAATTACAAGCAGCTTCTTACGATAAAAGTATTACGCCTTTCTCCAATTATTGACGAATCAGGCAAGCCGGTCCTTGATGAAGAAGGTAACTTTACTTATATCCGTGAGCGTGATATTACACGAAATCCCGATAATCCTCAATATGCTGGTCTTCAGAAGTGGAATTCTTGGGATATAGGAGAATCTCGCTGGACATTATTAGCCAGTGATGTTGTCTTTATGAAATCTTTGATAAATACCATATACTTTGCCATTGTCATCGTGCCTGGTCAGGCAGGTTTGGGTCTGTTACTGGCTTTGTTAATCAACCGCCGGATCGCTGGTGTTAATGTATTCCGAACGATCTACTTCATACCAGTTGTAGTGTCAATTGTGGTTGTTTCTATTTTGTTCAGGTTTATATATGACGGGGACAATGGACTGCTTAATTCTGCTCTTGTTTTCATTACTGGTGGTTCTTTCAAACCGATTGATTGGCTGGCAAATACCACCACAGCGATGCCCGCAATCATGGCTATGTCAGCCTGGCAGGCAGTTGGGATTCACATGATCATCTGGCTGGCTGGGTTGCAAAACATCCCGTATGTACTGTATGAAGCTGCTGATATTGATGGAGCCAATGCTTTTCAGAAATTCCTGTATGTGACCTGGCCTGGTTTGCATAATACGGCTGTATTTATTTTGGTGACAATTACCATCGCTGCTTTAGGATTGTTTACCCAAATTCATGTGATGACTCGAGGAGGCCCATTGGATTCGACCAGCACCGTCATTTTCCAGGCTGTTCGGAAGGGATTTGATATGCAAAATATTGCCTATGGCTCGACGATTTCGGTGGTGTTCTTCATTTTAGTATTATCCGTAGCAATCATTCAACGGTATCTTACCAGGGAGAAAAGTTCATGAACCTAACAATGACGATTAAGAATAGGCGCAGACTGTCCGTTGTGGTCCGTTATGGACTGATGATACTATTGGCGATGGTTTTTGCTTTACCAATTGTGTTCATGATTGTTTCATCCTTCAAGCCTCACTTTCAAATTTTACAGGATTCCTCTTCGTTGCGAGCTTTTATTCCGGTGGGCGACCTCTCAATAAATAATTATTTCGATGCCTTTGATCGAGCGCCGATATCACTTTTTGTGTTCAACTCGGTTCTTGTAACCGTGGTCACTGTAATATTAGGTTTGGTGGTAAATTCCATGATGGGCTTTGCCTTAGCCAGCATGCGCTGGAAGGGTAAAGACATCATGCTGCTTGTGATCATAGCCACATTGATCTTACCCTTTGAAACCATTGCTGTTCCACTATTAATGGTCGTCAGCCGTTTGCCCTGGATTGGTCTCGGGGGTATTACACAGGGTTGGCTCAACAGTTATCAAGTCCAGATTATCCCTTTCATTGTTGACGCATTTTCAATATTTCTGTTTGTTCAGCATTTTAAATCCCAACCCTATGAACTCATTGAGGCTGCCCTGGTTGATGGGGCAAGCTGGCTAAGAATATATGTCCAGGTAATTGTGCCTATCTCTGGACCAGTCTTTGCCACAGCAGCCATCTTAAGAGGTCTTTTCATGTGGAATCAATACTTGTGGCCAATCATGGTGACCCAGTCTGAGCAATACCGCCCGGTTATGGTTGGACTTGGATATTTCTATCAGCTAAACACTTCCAATACCACTGGAATACTCCCTTGGGGTGAAGTAATGGCCTACTTATCCATTATCACGATACCCATTATCATTTTGTTCCTGGTAATGCAACGGGCTTTTATTGAGAGTATTGCTACAACAGGGATAAAAGGATAAATATGGTGATTCGTTTACATAACAATTGGGTTTGGGATTTTTGGTTTGCGCAAGATAAATCTGATATTCATATTTTTTACCTTCAAGCACCCCGCGCCATTGGAGAAGAATCACTGCGCCACTGGAATGTGTCGATTGGGCATGCTGTCTCACAAGACCTGGTTCATTGGGAGATTCTTCCAGATGCATTGATCCCATCAAAGGAATTTGGTGCTTGGGATAATTACACAACCTGGACTGGCAGCATCATTAAGCATGCAGGCGACTGGTATATGTTCTATACCGGAACAAACCGCGAGGAAAAAGGAAAAATCCAACGTATTGGCATGGCTACCTCAAAGGATTTGATCCACTGGGAGCGCCATCTTCCAGGTGCTTTGATTGAACCAGATCCCCAATGGTATGAAACCCTAAATATGGATCTTTGGCATGAACAGACTTGGCGAGACCCCTGGGTGTTTGAACATGAGGGAAAGTTCCATGTTTTTATCACAGCAAGGAGCAATATCGGGGAAAAATATGCCCGTGGGGTCATTGGATATGCTGTTTCATCGGATTTGATCTCTTGGGAAGTCCGTCCGCCTGTTACAAAACCGGGCGATTTTTCCTTTATGGAAGTTCCCCAACTTGTTGAAATAAACGCTCGTTGGTATCTTTTTTTTAGCGTAACGGATGAAAATTATTCTCTGGCTCGTCTTGCAAACCCAGAAATTAAGAAACACACCGGCACACATTATCTTGTTTCTGACAATCCTTTGGGCCCCTTTAGATATTTATCAAATGAATTTCTTGTAGGCGATGAAATCGGTTCTCTTTATGCTGGGAAAGTGATCCGTTCACCTTTTGAAAAGTGGGCTTTTCTGGCATTTGAGCACTTTTCTTCCGGCAGGATGTTTGTTGGCAAAATTATTGATCCACTCCCTGTGATCATTCAGGAAAATGGACAGTTATTTGTTCCGCATCGTCTAGCCTGAGAAGACAACCGTAAGTAGAGAAAAATCAGGTAATCTCCAATAACCTACATTTTTCAAAAGGCTAATTAGATCGGCTTATTCTGCGTATTAGAAGTAGTTGACATCTAATATGATGTATATCAGGAGTGATAATTATGTCTCGATATGCATTAAATTTACCTGCTGATTTGAAACGGGAAGCTGAGGAATTAGCTTCCCGACAGGGTATTTCTCGTAATTAATTTATTATGTGGTCTGTTTCTGAGAAGGTGGCTTCATTGCGCCAATCGCTGGATGACCCGGAGTTTCCGGGGATCACGTTCCGCCGAGGGGCGTCTGGGTGGGTGGCTCCTGTTGTTCGTGGTACCGGTATTGGCGTTCAGACAATCGCAAAGCAGCTGTCTAATGGCATGAAACCGGTACGGATTGCGGAAGAATACGGATTGGAAATTCATAAAGTGACGGAAGCGCAAGCTTTCTATCATGTTCACCAAGCGGAAATCGATGGAATTAAAAAGCTGAAGAAGAACTGGAACCGAAAAATTGACCTTTTTTTGATTAAAAGTATATTAGACTTTGAGCGTACATAGCCGTAAACCATCCAAAAACATGTGCCTTCGGATACAATAAGGGCTGAACAAGAGCTGATGGCTTAACAGCTCAAGAGCTTAACAGCTAAAAAAAGGAAAGCATGTTTTTAAAGCGCATACAAATCTCATTCATACACGTCGCCGTCGCGATGACATTGGTGCCGATTAACAGTACACTCAACCGGGTTATGATCAAGGAGCTGGCGCTTTCAGCCACGCTGGTTGCTGTGCTGGCAGTCCTGCCCTACCTCTT
>JACZIY010000357.1 GCA_014860845.1 Anaerolineaceae bacterium | reverse complement strand
TAATAAATCTCTGGATTGTTCGGCGATGTAATGTAATAATTCTGAGATTTCCATTTTAGAATTTAATAACCGTAAAATATCTCGTAATGCTTCCGCAATTTTTCTACGTCTCTCAGCCTCTTCTCTGCGATCATGTTCTTCTTTATAGAGGCGGGCGTTATCTAATGCAATGATCGCGCTGTTCGCGAACATTTTTAGTAACCTTTCGTCCTCGTGTCCCAACTCTCCATAAATTTTATCCGCGACAGAAATTACACCTATTGTCTTTCTTCCAGAAATAAGGGGAACAAATAGAATTGAATTTACATTTGATAATCGAATTGCTTCTTTAAAAGCACCAACGGCATGCGAAACATCATCGACCAGATAAGGTGATCCTGTTTTAAAAGCAACTCCTGCCAATGAGCCTTCAATAGGTATTTCAAAGCCGATGGGGAGAAGCGTTTCTCTCTCACCAGAAATTACTTTTAAAATCAATTTACCATTTTCATAAAAATAAACTGTGCCCAATTGTGTTTGCGTCAGCCTACGTGCTTCATCTGCAATAATCTGTATTACATGGTCCACGTGTAATTCTGAGGTCAATGCTTTTTGAATATTCAATAAAGTCGATAATTCATTGGTTTTTTCATTAATTTTTTGTTCCAATGAAAGATATAAATTCTGAATTTTATTTTCATATTTCTTTCGCTCAAAAACATTAATGAAAATATTAGCAATATTTTTAAAAATATCTATGGAAACATTATTCCAGGATTTTGATTTTTCATAATTTGTAAATGAAATCCATCCAATCAAATCTTCCTTAAATATCATCGGAATTAGTAGGACTGATTTCACGTTATCAAGTTGGAAAAATTCTTGTTCTTGTGATGGTAAATCTCTGAAATCTTGATTAGTGGTGATTTGGATATGATTATTCTCTTTTAATTTACGGAGACAATTTTGACAATTAATTAATAATTCGGATTTCGTCAACTGATTATGAGTTGGGTAATTTGCCTTTGATTGCCATTCTATAACGGTAAAGTCGATTTCTGGATCCACATTGAAAATTGTTATCTGATCATTGCCTGTATAATTGGCGATTTGTTTTAAACCTGTTATTACACCTTCTAAAAAAAGGTTGGTGTCTAAATTGATAAAATGGGTTGAAATTGTTCTAACGAGACTTTCCAAATTCAACCGATCAATCAAATCATTTTGTGGGTCAATGTTAAATTCTTCCATTTATCCTAATCATACTTACTTTCTAAAAAAAGTTTATTATATCGCCTAATATTAAAAATCATTGACATTATCCGATATAATTCTAAAACAATTATCAAGGGAGATACTCGTGGAAAGAACAGTACCAAAAATTGCTTCTGAGGAAATAGAACTTTATTTACGCACATTGTATTCATTACTTCGATCGACCACTGAAATTCAAATTAGAACACTGGAAGAAGTTCACGCTGGAATGAATTCACTATTGCATCCACTTGCCCGACACAATGATCCAGATACTTCTGCGTTTATTTATAGTCTTTTGCGTTTGCCGGATTGCATGCCAGAGGTAAAAGTTGTTGCGTTAGGCCAGAGTGCTTCTGTATTTGAAAACCATGGGTATGCGAATGTCGAAAACTGGATTCCTGTTAATACCAGAGCAAGACGACGAAGATGTTTTTATGATGGCAAGGAAAAATTAGCTTGTTTTATCGCAAGTCGATCTGATATTGAAGATGTTATTCCGGCGATGACAGCTTATCAAATCGAGTGGAATAAGCTTCACATATTTCTAAATCAATTACCGTCATCCTTTGATTTTACAGATGTATTGAAAAATCCAACCAAATTCTCATCCTTAGCTGAATTCCTACATTTATCTGAGGAAGATTTGAGAAGATTCGAAGTTATATGGGGTGATGAATTTCTAGATTATCTAAAACGAATTAAAAATAAAAGATCGGATTTAAGAGTAAATTTATTGGCTGGATCCTTGAGTGAATATTGGAGAGCAACACGTGCCTGGTGGGCAAATATTGAATTATCAAATTCATTAATAACAAAAAGGCCTGTTTATTTCATATCCAGCAACACCCATGCAATACCAAATTTAATCACAGGTTTTGCATTGAAAAATGAAGACCTCCTGATCAATTTCCTCAAAAGTACTGATGAAGAAAATTTGTATAGAGAATTAATAATAATCAAGAACAAACAAGAAGAAGCAAGCCTTGAGAATTTGCTCTATTATGTCCTAAAAAAAGCACAACAAACAACTCAATTTGAATATTTAAAGAAGGACCAATCCGATGATGAAATTGAGAGTGGTATCACACGAATATTAAGCCAGCATTATTTTGACGTAGATGCTCAAATCATTGAAATCAATAAGATTAATTTTGATGAAGTTGACCCCAGATTGAAAAATAATAAAGATTATGAATTACTTAAACAAAGTGATGCAATTATTCTAAACATTGACTACCCTTTAGGCTTAGCAGCATATAACATCCTGACAAAAATAGCTGAACATTCTTCTCCAATATTGGGGGTTTATATTCTGGGTAAAGCAGCAACCTTAAACGGAGTTCTTGGTGACGTAATGATCCCCAATGTAGTTTATGATGAACATTCAGAAAATACATACATGTTCAGTAATGCTTTTTCTGCCCGGGATGTTGTTGATGATTTGATTTACGGGACAGTATTAGACAACCAGAAAGCAGTAACAGTTTTGGGTACTTTCCTTCAAAATGGAAAACTTGCAGATGTATTTTATCGTGAAGGATATTCAGATATTGAAATGGAAGCTGGTCCATATTTGTCTGCCATATTTGAAATGTATCGACCTACCAGACATCCTGTAAATGAAATTGTGAATCTTTACAATATTAATTTTGATTTAGGAATAATTCACTATGCATCTGACACCCCACTCAGCAAAGGTAAAAATCTGGGTGCAGGTGCTCTTTCGTATTTTGGTATGGATTCCACTTACGCAGCCAGTTTAGCAATATTGAGGCGCATATTTAAATTC
>JACZIY010000043.1 GCA_014860845.1 Anaerolineaceae bacterium | reverse complement strand
AGGCAGCTGTGCTCGAGGGCATTCGCCGTTGTGGTGAGTTTGGAGCGAAAGAAGCATTTGTGGGGTCTGACCAGCGATTTTATCAAGCGATTGGTTTCCGGAAGGTTTTCAACACTGAATGTTGGGTCAAATATTTTAATTAAATTAAGATCGAATTTTGGGAATAAAAAATCCCGGTTCTATGAAGCCGGGATTTTTTCCTATTCTGGAAAAAACGAGAACCTTAAAAATCTTATTGCATGTTTAAATACAAGCAGACCGGTTCTCAATCCGGTTGTAATTCTCCCTCATCCCTGACAGACCAGGCCAGGGTCATGATGTCAACAACATTTCCAATTAGAGATTTCTACTTCTTCTGATCAAGTGACTTGACAGGTGAAGTTGGGATAATTGGTTTCTTTTTGCTGTCCTGTTTCTTTTTACGTTTTTCTTTATTTTTTGGACTTTTATCTCCCATAGCTACCTTCTCTCTTCATATTAGGGTATTTTACTTAATTGGTTATGATATCACAGGCTTGATCCACGTGAGCGTATAACCGCTATTAACATTAACACAAATCGGGAATGAATTCAACCACATTTATCGAGGAAAATGATTTTAGTTATTTACACACTTGTTTTTACAAATTCAAGATATAAGCTAGATGAATTATGATTTCCTGATGCTATACTTTAATTATTCCAATCAAGGCTTAATAATAATTCTGCTAAGTATGTGAAAATGGATATTCTCATTCAGCTAGCGTCTATTTTGTGTTGGATTTCTTTTTTGTTTATGTTAATAACAGCCATCAAATCGCCTCCTGGTTTAGTGGGGGGGATGATCTGGTTTCCCAAGTTATGGTCAAGTGCCTGGTCTCCGATTTTTGTTTTAGTCGCTTTTATTGGTGCTATTATGGCTGGTTGGGCAGGTAAGTATTTCGCATTATTGATTGGTTGTTTAACAATCTTTTTAGGTATACGTCATATTTGGGTGGTCACCAGAGAGCATCATCAATTTGATAATAAATTTGGTCCTAATTGGGAAGACCGGATTCCATCAAGCATGCGAGTTAAGTTATGGAAAAGAAGATATCAATTCATACAACCTTCTTCACCTCATTCGCATAAACAGATTGACGTTGAAATCGGAAAATCTCGTCCCACTGATAAACCGCTGCTGTGTGACATTCACGAACCGAATCCTGGAATTAAAAGATCAGGTATGGCGATCATCTATCTTCATGCGGGTGCCTGGCAGGCATTTGATAAGGGATTTTTAACGACATCTTTATTTGACCATTTGAGTGAACAAGGACATATCATTTTGGATCTGGCATATTCTCTAGCTCCAGAAGCAGGTTTGAATCGTATGTTATGTGATGTGAAGCAGGCAATTATCTGGATGAAATCTCATGCTGGTGATTATCAAGTGAACCCTGAACGCATTGTGTTGATGGGAGCATCCGGAGGAGCGCACCTGGCTTTATTGACTGCTTATGCTCCGGATCATCCCGCATTTCAGATGATGAATCCTGATGCTGATATCTCCGTAAGAGCAGTTATTTCCCTGTACGCTGTAACTGATATGGTTGCTTATTTTGATGAGTATGGATTATCGACAAAAAGACAACCTGTTTTGTCTTCTGACATAAAGGAGTACCTGCTTCCCAGAATTTACGACAAAACCTGGTTGGATCGATGGATGACGAAAACCAGGATTTTCCCCGCCTATCGTTATGGCAATATGCCGGGCGGAGCATTATTGTTGGTCAATTTATTAGGGGGAACCTTGAAAGAAATACCGGATATCTATAAACAAGCCTCACCTATTTACCAGGTCCACCCGGATTGCCCGGCAACCCTACTCATTTATGCACAACATGATTTTTTTGTTAATGTATCGCACGGAAGACGACTCCATGAAGCATTAAAATTAGCCGGCGCAACCTCAATTTTCATTAAAGTTCCTGAAATGGTGCATGCCTTTGACCAGGGTTTTGGCGCTTCTCGCCGGATCGCTCCGGGAGCGCAGACAATCACGTATGATATTGAGAGATTTTTGGCTCTAATGGTTTAATCAACATCCCCAATCTGAACCTTTTTCATCAGATTGGGGATGTTGATGTTACTAATCAATATGGCACAGGATACCGATTTATTCTTAATAGCTCAGCAACTTTTGAGCTTATCAGCAATTATTTCACTTTTGCCAGGCAGGAGCCCAACCCTGTGCTACTTCTGTGATGGTTCCATTCAATACATCGATGATGACAATATCGGCTGAACCATAGAATCCCAATGCTGCTGCCAGAAAACTTCCATCTCCAGACCATGCGAATATTTCTATTTGCTCTCCTTCCAGCAGCATTTGTGCTTCACTACTATCGATTGCATGCACCAATAATTGATAACTTTCGACTTGATCCAGAGATCCAATCCCTACCAGATAGGCGAGTTGAGCGCCGCTCGGTGAGAAGCGTGGAGCAAAGGCAAAGCTTCCTTCTTTCACTGCTGTTGAGAATAACTCTTCTGCGGTGTTCATTCGATCGTTCAACATGATCCTTTCTTCACCACTCGGTATGTAGGTAAGATAGTCATATGCCAGAATTCCAGCTGGAGACCAATCGTATACACCGACTGCCTTTTCCCAGCTATGGTAGGTGTTGCTGGTGAAATCATACCAGGCAAAGTTGCCACGGCCCTCCATCAGATAGACCTCGTCGAAGCTGATCAAACTACCATCCGGTGACCATTTCGGTTGAACCAACGAGAAACCTTGGGGAGCAACCAGTTCAGAGATTTCGCCTGACTTTACATCTATCTGCATGATGCCATGCGCTAAACTGGCATCCACCACACCACGCGCGGTGAAGTAACCGGGATCGGTACGAACTGTATAACTGATGGAATGGGTCCCTGGCTTCCAGGCATATCCACTCAGGTCGACATTTTCCAGCACCATCCAGGAGGTTTCGCTGACAGGTTCGTACACCCATAAATTTGTGACAGTATCCAACCTATCAGGTTCCATCGTCAATAATTCCTGTTTGAAAGCCAACAATTCTCCATCGCTGGACCAGGCGGGTTGACTGGACTGGATGGTTTGACCACCTATCACGGTGTTAATCATAGAACTTCCATTGGTGGTTACCTGTACGATTTCACCAGTGACTGGATTCACCATGGCAATGTTCATATTATCATCTTCAAAAGCAATCCAGTTCTGATAAAAACCTCCAGTTTGATAATCACCGGTCTCAATAGGGATCGGTTGATCGTCCAACACGGGTTCTTCTGATGGTGTATCCGTGACGACCTGGTCAAGCACCTCAGCCGGGGTTGGCAGAGCTTCTACCGCTTGATCGTCAACAAAAACCTGGCTGCTGGTAATAACATTGCAGCCACTCAGCATAACAACCAACAATAAATTTAATAACAATAAACGTTTCATTTCAGACTCCTTTTATCCAATTTACTATGAAAAGACGATTGGAAAAAGGAAAAAGTTCCAATAAATTTTATGGATTTAATTTTCAATTGGAAATCTCTGTCAATAATATTGATGATGGTATCTTCAATCTGATCAAATGAATCATCATTACGAATGGTGTGATGTAGGGGCGTTCGGCCGAACTCCCCTACGGTGTGAATAATTTATCCTGGTACCAATTCAATGGATTATTGATGATGGTATCTTCAATCTGGTCAAATGATTCATCGTTGCGAATGATGTGATCCCAATAATTACGTTGCCAAACGGGTTCGCCAGGTGTGTTACGGATGAGATTGATTTGTTTTGTAACGGATGTTTTGAAACCGAACAGCAATGACCCAATGGATTTTGATTGGAGACCAGGTGGTTTGTTATGTGAACTGGATTGACCATACATTGTATTGGCATCCATAATATTGACATTCGTCGATGGGGTGTTTGTCGTAGGGGCGTTCGGCCGAACGCCCCTACAGGTGTATCATTTTTATTTAATTGGTGATAATAAACCATATTTAATGCCTTTAACAGATAAAATAATATTGATATCATTTCATTATTCATCTTGGAAAGGACGATTACATGTCATATTTTATCGGATTGGACATTGGAACCAGCGCTGCCAAGGCTTTGCTTTGTGATCAGGAAGGCCGCATTGTTGCCATTGCTCAGCAGGAATACCTACTTTATTCCCCCCAACCTTTGTGGAGTGAACAAGACCCGGCAGATTGGTGGAAAGGTTCTGTCGAAGCTATTCAACAATTATTGCGTGAATCTAGTATTTCACCTTCACAGGTGACCGGGATTGGACTGACAGGTCAGATGCATGGGTCAGTGTTTTTGGACAAGGCTGATCATGTCATCCGCCCAGCATTACTCTGGAATGACCAACGCACAGCTGCCGAGTGTGAACAAATTACTGCTGCTGTAGGATACGAACGTCTGATCGAAATTGCCGGTAATCCTGCTCTGACTGGTTTTCAGGCTCCCAAAATCCTATGGCTGCGCAACCATGAACCACACCATTATGACCGTCTGGCAAAAGTTTTATTACCCAAGGATTATATCCGCTTCTTGTTAACAGGGGAGTATGCCAGTGATTGTTCTGATGCAGCTGGAACCTTACTGTTGGATCTGAACAAACGTGATTGGAGTGAAGAATTATTGCAAACTCTTGACTTACCGCGTGAATGGTTTCCTATGGTCTATGAAGGTTCCCAAATCACTGGTAGATTGCTGCCATCTGTTGCCAATACCTTGGGTTTGCCAGCCGGTATTCCAGTGGTGGCAGGTGGAGGCGATAACGCGGCTGCTGCAGTTGGAACCGGGATTGTGCGCGCAGGGCTGGTGAGTAGCAGTATTGGCACCAGTGGTGTGGTTTTCGCTCATAGTGATGAGATTCGACTGGATCCCAAAGGTCGATTGCATACTTTCTGCCATGCAGTCCCGGGAAAAAATCACCTGATGGCAGTTACGCTCTCAGCTGGAAATTCATTACGTTGGTTGCGGGATCTGTTCAGGACATCGGCAAATAATTTGGTTGGAGCAAATGAACTGTCGATCAGTTATGACGCCATGACAACCCAGGCTGCTCAGGTTCCTATCGGTGCTGAGGGACTGATCTTTTTACCCTATTTAACCGGCGAACGCACACCGCATTTGGATCCATTGGCAACAGGAGCTTTTATTGGTTTGACTACCAGGCACACTGCTTCCCATCTGGTGCGAGCTGTCATGGAAGGGGTGACCTTCTCTCTGAGGGATGGCTTTGAAATCATGCATGATTTGCAATTACCGATTGAGCAGGTCCGGGCAATTGGCGGAGGTGGAAAATCGCCTTTATGGTGTCAATTACAGGCGGACATTTTTGGTAGCGAGGTTGTCAATCTGGCTGTGGAGGAAGGCCCGGCATATGGAGCAGCGTTATTAGCCATATCTGCTGATCAGGATGCTGCTGGTGTGACCCAGGTTTCTGAAGATTGTGTAAAAACCACAGACAGACACCAACCCCAAACTTCGCATATGGAGCGCTATAATCAACTTTATGCCATCTATCGTAATCTCTACCCGGTATTGCGTGAGAATATGCATAATCTCTCGCATTTTGCTCAAGGATAACTGAAATTTAGCCAACAAGAGCAACGGCCATCTCAAGAATGTCAGTCCGTTGCTCTTGTTATTAATTATTATTGTTTGGATCGGGGTTAGTTAGTCAATCTCTGGCTGAGAATGTAATTTTCCAATCCCAAAATGGTGGATTGATGGCCACTGATGACAGCCCGCACCACATCTCCGATAGAAATCAACCCCACTAACCTGCCATCATCCACCACTGGCAAGTGGCGGATATGTTCACGTGACATTAATTGCATACATTCGTTGATCGTAGTGTTGGAGTTTACCGCAATTACTTCTGCTGTCATCCAGGTGCTAACTGCTTCTTCCAAAGGACAAGCACTTTTTTCAGCGATGCGATACGAAAAGTCGCGTTCTGATATGATCCCTTTAACCTCGCCATCTTCTACGACCAACAAAGCTCCCACATTGTGAGAACGCATCTTCTTCAAAGCTGAGATCAAAGAGGATTTTGGTTCAACCGACCAGACTTGTTTGCCTTTTTCTGCCAGAATATCCTTAACTGTGTTCATACAATCTCCTTATTTTCCTGGTACTGAACGAGATATTGAAAAAAATTGATGTGAACGGGGATGTTTACGATTATTAAGAAGTTAATGATCATGATTGTAATCATTCTATGTTTTTATTATAGCGAAAAAGATTAATTGCAAGTGAAATTTAATTTTTGTGAATTCATTCACGATCTTTTTTGGAGTTTAGCTTGTTCATTGAAAAATCCAAATAATTTCTTAATACATTCTGAATAAAAAATTGATAGGTTTTGGATAAGATAGTGAAATGAAAGTAATTTCAAATAAAAATACAATAGGATGAAAAATGAAAAAGACAATTTTTTCTATAACAATATTAATAGCCATGCTCGGGATTTTGGGCTTCAATACATTGGAATCTGTGTATGCCTATGATGAGCAAACAACCAGCGCACTCGAGGAACAAGAAACAAACCTCACTGAACTTACGCAAGATGAAATCGATGCGCTGTTATTCATGCAGGAGGAAGAAAAATTAGCACGTGACGTTTATCTAACCCTGTATGAAAAATGGGACCTGATTCTCTTCAATAATATTGCCAGAAGCGAACAACGTCATATGGATGCTGTCAAAACCTTGATTGATCGCTACGGGTTGGAGGATCCATTACTCGATGAAGTTGGGAAATTCACGAATCAGGATTTGCAATCCTTATATGATGATTTGATTATCAAAGGTAGCCAATCCATTTCTGATGCATTATCCGTAGGTGGGGCAATCGAAGAAAT
>JACZIY010000042.1 GCA_014860845.1 Anaerolineaceae bacterium | reverse complement strand
TATCAAAACCTCCAACACATGCAAACCACCACCATCCAGCTGGGAAAACACAAATTTCCGGTCAGCATTGAAATGCTCTCGCCGGAAGATGGGGCTGATATCATGGCGCGCTATTACCAGCGTTATGGCAAGATCACCGGTATGTTATTTTCCATCCTCGGGTATGAATGGGATGGAACTGAAAAGGGGGCTCGCCAGATCGCCATGGGTCATTTGCGATTTGTAAGATTTATGCTTTACTAATTACTGCTGCACCAAAATTCGATTTATACCTGGCACTCAATTCCCAGGCGTTCAAAGGCCAGCCGCAACGATTGTTCCACCAGATCAAAATACCCGTCGGTATTTTTTTCTTCCAACCCATACTTGCGATAAACCCAATCGGCATGGTGATAATTCATTCGGTCCAGAATCACGAAGTCCACCTTGCCTACCAGCAAATCCGGCAGGTCTTCGCAACCGGGTAGTAACGGTGCCAGCATGGCGAAAGTGCGAATCCCAGCTTGATGCAGTTCATCCAGTGCGTGTAATCGCTCCAGGATGGGTGGAGCTGACGGTTCAAACAGATAACGGATGGTATCATCCGCCGTGGTGATACTCAGCCCCACCTCGAAATGCTCACCTGTTTTCAGAATGTCGAGATCGCGCAACACCAGCGGGGAGCGCGTCTGCACGGTGACAGGCCAATTATGCTCCGCCAGAATCTGTAGACAACCGCGGGTGAGCTGGTACTTTCGCTCCAGAGTCTGGTAAGGATCACACACCCCGCTCACCCATACTCTACCCGATTTTTTCTTCACGATTTCTTTCTCTAACAATGCTATGGCATTAATTTTCACATCCACAAATTGTCCCCAGGGTTCAGGGTGACCGGTGAAACGCTTCATGAAGCGCGCATAGCAGTAGGTACAGTTATGTGAGCAGCCCACATAAGGATTGATCACATATGGAAAGATTTTGGATTTCGAGAGGATCGCTTTCGATTGGATTTCTTTCATGTACATGCGGTAATTATATGATATTGTCAAATGATTACTGTCGCCAATTCTATCTAGAAATAATTGCTATACTAATTTTATTGTTACCTTCAGTACTCCAATCAATAACTGACTGATCCTGAATATTTAGTTTTTTGGGCTTGTTTCTATATCATAGATCAGGACTTTACCCCATTTATTAGAGTTACGTTCAACAAATGCCAAGTGAACGGGGTCAATTTGATATTGATCGTGTTCTGCAATACCTGAAAAATTAAGCGTAAGACCATATGAATACGAACGATCGACAACGGGGCGGTGGGTATCGGCAGGCATGCCATAATACCCGGTTAACACAGACGGTGTTTTTATGAGCGCTTCAAGCTCAATTTCAAAACACCTTCGTTCTGAATCAGTCAATTGATCCGATAACCAAAAGAACACAAGATGATGATGCATGCTTTCTCCCTAATAAATCAAGTGCAGACCATAAATTTCCTTGTCTACACTTGATTTTTTTCTTTCTGAATTTGAGTGTTATGTGCGTTTTGCCTTGAGCATTCCTTCTTCCTTGCGAACTTGCTGTAAAGCCTCGGTGTATGGTTTGTTATATGTACAGCAACCTACGTTCTTCTGACGGATCAGTAATTCAATACAATGATCGTCCGCTGTGCACCAATGTACCTCTTTTTCCTTACCAGCAATCAGTTTTGCAGGGGTAAACGGATCAGCGAAGGATTGTCGTCCGAGAGCGATCATATCCACAACACCATCACGGATGTTCTTGTCGCCCCAGTAAAGAATTGAGTTTTCTTCCTGTTTGACTGCCTGCAGCGCATTTCTGCCATCGCGGAAAATTGAGTATGCAGAACCAATCACCACTGTCTCAGGTTTGAGATTGTCTTTGAGTGTTTTTGAGAAGGTGTGGTGCAGATAAGCGTAATCGGGGATTTTCCTGTCAGGTTGAGAAAGCGCCAAGGTAATAGACGGACTACCTGCTGATTGAAGGATATAGCAGGCACCACGAGCTTCAAGACCTTTGATAAGGTCAATAGACTCTGTCAGATCCATCACGGCTGAATCAGGTCCGGCTGAACCACAACCGCCAGGGAATCCTTCCCAAACGGAAACTTTGGAACCGATCATGAATGACGGGTCGTTGATTTCGCGTACGATTCTCTCGGTAAGTTCAAAGGCAAAACGGCTGCGGTTTCCCCAGCTGCCGCCATACTTCCATTTGCGGTCATTGTAAGGGCGCAGAATTTGCGAACCAAGATATCCATGCGATAATTTCAAATCAATTCCATCTGCTCCAACGCTGTGGGCAATTTTGGCTGATTGAACAAATTCATCCATGATGCGTTCGATATCTTCTTCTGATAGAAGTTCGCCGCCAAACCCGTGTAAAGGTTTCACTGTTACGCGTTTTGAAAAATCTGGATGGCTTAATTCTCCGGAATGAGTAAGCTGGAAAATGAAGAGGGTTTTATCGTTAACTTGACGCAAAGAGG